>JAFWGF010000050.1 GCA_017512495.1 Bacilli bacterium | reverse complement strand
CTGATGTAATATCTCCTTCTAATTTTATAGTTATTTTACCTTCTCCAGTAGCAGTACAAGTTGTATTAAATACTTTATCTGTATCAGTTCCATCATCTGTCACACCAACTTCATTTATTGTACAATCTTTAACCGGACCACTGGCTGAAACATGAATATTCCAAGCAGCAGCAGAATTAATTGTTACAGTTGTCTTAAAACTATCTCCTTCTTTTACCTTTTCAGAATTAACTGTTAAAACACCTGAAGCTGCATTAACAGTTATATAAAAACCAAAGAATACTATTAATGATATAAATATTATTTTAACTCTTTTCATTTTAATCACCACTTATCCTATAGGTTTCTTTCCTAATAAATGTAATTTCATTCTTAATAAATCTGCAGAATTAGTTTTAGTATCATAATTAATATCAGATGATATTAAATAAGCATCTTTTAATAGATCAGTTCTCATCAAATGATTTTTTACTTTAGAAAGATCTAAATCATCTACTATTCCATCTCCATTTATATCACCAATAACAACATTAGTAAATTCTCTATACAATGATGAATATTTAGTAATTTTAGTTTTTCCTCCTGTATAAATTAATTTCTTATTATCCATTTCTTTATAATCTATATTTACTGCATAACCAACACCTAAAGTAATATTAGAAGTAAATGTATCTAATTCTGTATTTACCATAACTTTACTAATATATTTATTAGTTTCATCAACATCATAATCATCTATAACATATGAAATTGTATCTTCAATCATTAATGTTTTTTGACCATAGTATTCATTATAATTATCATCAATATAAACTTTATATTTAGTAGTGTATATACCCATCTCTGTATACTTAGGAATCTCAGTTAAAGTATATTCATTATTACTATCCATAAATCTTATATTAGCATTACTGTCACATTCCAAATTAAAATCGATACTATGTTCTTCACCATCATAGATAACATGTACATCTTTTGATTGATCATTAAGATTAATATTAGCTTTAAGTATTTCAAAGTTAACAATAAATTCTTTTTCTTGTACTCCTCCTTCAAATGAATGAGTTAAATACTTAGAATCTGATAATCTTAACGTAATAGTTGCGGTTCTTTGACCAACTGTTGCATTTGATGATACTGCACTAACTACAGTATATTCAGATGATAATAAATTAGAAATGTTAATCTTTGATGAAGATATATTAGTAGTTCCATCATATACTTTGTTTGCTACTGTAATATTAGGATTAATAATCGCTTTACTATCACCAACAGTAATAGTAATATTTATATTTTCAACTATTTCATAATTATTTGTATCCTCAGGTATAAATTTTGCCTTATAAGTAACATTACCAAGTTCATTTATAATCTGATTTCCGTTCATCCATTCAAATCCATTAGGTAAACTTACTTCAGATAATCTTTGCCCACTACTAGCAGTTATACCAGTAGGAACATTATACTTTGGAGTAGCTTTAGTAACTGTTACATATATTTTTTCTGAGAAATGTTTCTTAGTAAATGGCCCATCAAATTCAACAGTATAGTATTCATCTCCATTTTTAAAATAATTACCACCATTTTGATAATATACCCAGTAAAATCTCTCCCCAGTAAGAGAAACTTGCATTGATTCTTCAAATGGTTCAGTTCCTTCAAATCGATCTACTACATTCAAATCATTTATTTCAACAGTTTCAAAAGCTTTAAAGTTAGTTTTATAAGCAGTAATGTTTGCTGTTTCACTATCAATAATACAAAATGCTATATTATTTGTACTTAAATAATTATGTACAAAAGAGTTTTCATAAACAAAATTCATAGTTCCCCATAAATTAGCTCTTGAAAAGGCATCAGTTGATTCAATTGTATCAATAGATCTAGGTAATACAACATAGTCACAATAATATAGAGCTTTATTCTTAATTTCTTTTATATTTTCTGGAAGAATTATACTTTTATGATTATCAGTATTAAGAGCATAAGGTCCAACTATTTTAACATCACTTGAAATAGTAGAATCAGAATTTGCATAAATTAATTCTTTTATATCAGATTTAACAATAGTACCAGAACCAGCTAAACTTTCATAAACTAAATTATTAGTATCAATTGTAATATCAGTTAAAGCTATATTATTGGCAAAAGCTCCGTATTCTATATTATTAACTGATTTAGGTATAACAATACTATATAAATTAGAATCATCTTTGAAAGCATTAGAAGCAATTTCTTCTACTCCATCTTCAAAAATAACACTTGTTAAATTTAATGAATGTTCAAAAGCACCTTCTTCAATACTTTTTACTGTACCTGGAATTCTAATGTTATCAAGCCCACTATTTAAAAAAGCGTTAGTATTTATATTTTTTAAACCTTCAGGCAATTCAAGAGCAAGTAAACTAGCAGTATTATAAAAAGCACTATCATCAATTATTTCTAATGAATCTGGTAATATGACTGATTTCAAATTTTCGCAATTATAGAACATATGCGCTCCAATTTCTTTAATCTTTGCGAGTATTTCCACCTTTTTTAAATCCTTTTTTTCTGTGAAAGTATTTCCCCAAATACTACCTACTCTATATCCTTTATATGTTTCTGGAACTGTAATATATTTTGGATAATTTTCTGTAGGAACTATGCCTTCTATTTCGATGGTATTAGAATCAATGTCTACATATTCCCATCCTTCTGTCAAATGATTATTAACTTTTTTACTAGCTGAAGTTCCTTTATAATTTATAGTAATATTTTGTATACCCTCAACATTAGGATTATACCCATCAATTGAATAATTATCTAAACTTCCCAATTCTTTTGTAATATATTCAGTATCAGAATAGTAGATCTTTACTTCCATATTTAAAATATTACTTTCGTTACCAAAATTATATAAAGATTCATATGTATCTTCACCTAAATCTATTTTTTTAACAATTGAACTACTTTCGTTTTTAAATACATTATATTGATCACAATCATTTCCATCACAGAAAGTTGCTCCTGAAAAGTTAATGAATCCATAACCAAAATATTGATCCCAACCTTCATCTCCTATATCAATAGAATGTTTTTCTAATAAATTCATAACCTGATTAAAAGTTAGAGATTTGTTCATACTCTTTAGGATTGCAACTGCGCTAACAACATGAGGTGTTGCCATTGAAGTTCCACCTATTGTTTCAAAGTCGTCATCATGATCATCAATACCCATATTAATAAAGTCTTGTGATATTTGTGATGAACTACTCATAATACTTTTAATTGAAGCTCCTGGAGCAGCAAAAGAAATTGCTTTTCCATAATTCGAATCTTGTTTTTTATTAAAATTAGAGTCAACTGAAGCAACAGAAATTGTATTATCTAAGGCTGCAGGATAATGTGGTGCTGATTTATTATAATTACCGGCTGCTGCTACAGGAATAATATTACGTAATTTAGCAGCTTCAAGTACTTGATATTCAGCTTCCGATCTTATAGGTGTTGCATAACTCATATTAATAACATCAGCTTTATTGTTATATACAATCCAATTAATTGCAGCCATGTTGTTAATCGATGTATAAAAACCAGTATCTCCCTGTTTAACAGGTATTATTTTAACATTATTAGGTGTACCTTCAGCAATTGTACCAGCTATGTGAGTTCCGTGCCCATGACTATCATACATAGTATTATTACCATCATATACATTATATGTTTCTACAATTCTACCATTAAAATATTTATTAAATAATTCCATATCACAACCGCTATCAACAATTGCTACATTAACATCTTCCGTATTCAAATTGTTTAATTGAGAGATTGCCTTATCAAGACCCATCTTTTCAATACCCCATGAGTTATAATTACCAGAAGTTGTATTATCATTAGATATTTCATATAAATTATTAAGTTCAACACTTAATACATTCTTATCTTCTTTTAATTTAGATACTGCTTTATCTCTGTTTTTTGTATTATTATATATCAATATATATTGGTTATTTGGAGAAGGAATTATCTTCTTTGCACCATAGCCCTTTTTTATTTCTTTTTTAGAAATAACTATCAAAGCATTATTTTGTTCTTTAGTAGTTAAACTCTTTATTTCTGAAAAATAATTATTCATAAATTTATCAGACAATTTAGAAATATTTATAAGGTCAATTGTGGTAGTATTCTTATTTTTATTAATATATATCATTCCAAAAATGGCGATAATTATAAAAAATACTACTACTATTATTTTCTTCTTCATAAAGACCTCCGTTACTATAATAATTATATCATATAGCCAACAAAAAAACAGATATTTTTATCTGTCTTTATAGTTTTTCAATTACCTCTATATTTGTATCTGATAAATTATCTTTTAATTGTTGACCATATTCTTTATCTCCTACTATAGATCCATAATGAATTGGAATTAATACTTTAGGATTAATAATTTTAGCTAACTCAGTTGCTTCATTAACATCCATAGTATAATATCCACCTATTGGAATAAATGCTATATCACATTTTACAGTTTCAGATTCTTTAGTTTTATCAGTATCACCAGCTATATAATAGGTAATATTATTATAATTCATAATATAACCTAGCCAATTGTTTTCTCTGGGGTGAAAATTTTTCTCAATATTATAAGCTGGTATAGTTTTAATATTAATTCCATCTATGTTTATTTCTTCATTGGGATCTAAATATATATAATCTTTAAACTCTATACTGTTAATAACTTTTTTCATTGATTTAGGAGCAACAACCACAGTATTATCATTTTTAATTTTATCAATAGAAGCTTTATCAAAATGATCGTAGTGTTCATGAGTAATAAATATAATATCTGCATCACTAATATTATCGTCTATTTTAAATGGATCAAAATAAATAATTTTATCTAATGATATTTTTATACTACTTTGAGTATTAATTGTAATATAATCAGTATTCATACTTTTACCTCTCTTTTAAACTCTTTAAATATATTTTAACATCTTCTACAGTGTAACTATTAAACATAGGAGCTCTATCAATTTCTATTACTTTTAAATCATCCCAATATTCCATATCTAAATGAAAACTTATAATTCCTTCAGGAGAATTAATACCAGCAATAAAACAATTATTACTTGGATTACCATTTTCTCCATTATATAGTTTTTTAGTCTTCCAAGAAATATCAGGATAAGCATTACATAATGCAACAAACAAATGATTTCTAATATCTATATACTCATTAAAAGTATACTGTCCATCACTAACATTTCTAATATCTCTACCACTACGTTTAGCATCACTAATATCTCTATTTATTTGATTAATAGACTTAATATTACTTTTTTTCTCATTGGGTTTCATATCACTCACCTACTTATTATTAATCATATGAGCTGTAATTATACAATAATTATATGAATTAATAGTTATTATTATATTATCAATTTCACAATAATAATTCTTCCCTTTTTTAGATATTTTACTATTGTCATTAATTATTTTTTTCTTTAAATAATTTATTATATCTTCATTGTTTATTTCTAAATTATTTCTTAATCTCTTTATCCCTAATTCTGTTGTATGAATTTTATCAATATTATTTAGTAATTCATTATTCATTAATTCACTTCCAAAATATTACTTATAAATATCTTCTCTTGTAATACCTATTATCGTGCATTTACCATTTTCATTTTCAACTGATTCAATCATAGTTTTTGCTTTATAAAGTTCTTTCATTTCCTCTGTATATGATAATTTTTCATGAGCAAGAAGTGTGGTAATTGTTTTAAGATTTTTATCTGTTTTATACTTATAAGTTATGTCCTTCTTCTTTTCATAAGTTTCTGCAGTATGTTGTGCTTCTTCTGAATAAAAATCAAATGTTTTTTCATCAACAAATTTATAAATAGCTTTTATTTTCATATTAATAGCATAATTATCTTTATTATAATTTGTAGTTGTTTTAGTAATTACTTTTATATTGTCTTTATCTTCTGTTGTTTCGCAAACAGTAGTATATGCACCTTTATTTAAATTAACATCAAACTTATCTGTTGTAGAATCATAATTACTTATTATTAAAACTATTACTGTAATTACAAATGGTACAATTGAACTAATCATTGTCCATTTACCAACATTTTTTATTTCAGACTTAGTCATTTTATTAGCGTGTGGATTTTTCCATATTAACAGTTCTGTTAAGTCACCTTTTCTTCCTGTATGCAAATAAGTACCTGCAGCAAAAATACATATAGAAAAAATAAACATCAAGCAAGCTAAACCATTCATTATTTCACCACCTATTTATCATCATATAATTTTTCAAAAATATTATCTAATTCTTTTGACACCTCTCCAAAATTCTCAGGCCATTTCATATAACCTGAGGCACTAATAGAATCACCATTTTTCATTTCAATATAAATATTAAAAGATCTACCATCTAATACATTAGGATCATGTTTATTAAAACCATTCCATTTATTAACTTTATATTTTTTCAACAATTTTTCTAATTGATTCATTATTTCATCATTTAGTTCTACTTTTTTTGTATTTTCTTCTGCAATATTAGTAGGTTTTATTAGCGCTGTACATTTATCATTACATTCAACAATATATCTTGAATATCCATTTATAGTCATTCCTGATGTATATGAGTATTCTAGTTTTTTTATTGTTGAAATTTCTTTTTTATCTTTTGTAAACATAATTAATCCTCCAATTATAATCATAACTATTATTAAAGAATATATTTTTTTCATTGATACTACATCCTCTTATCATCAACCATTTGCCATGGTCTAAATCTTTTACCTTCAGTATGACCACTTAAATTAAATTCTAAAAATCCATCATACCTTAAAATATCTTCTTCTTTTTCCAATACCTTAATAATGTTTTTAATTACATCTAACCAAATAAAGTCTGGTATTTCAGTATATTCTTTTGGTACATTACTTTCTACTATCTCTTTATCTATTCCACAATTTAATAAGAATTTAACTCTTTCATCTCTAGATATTTTATACTCTTCATCATTAGTTAAATAAGTGCGATAATCTTTAAAATTACCAATACTAACTCTTCTAATATCACTCCATGGAATACTATATCTTTCATGACAACTAATACCTTTTAATACTTCTCTACCATCAAATCCTTTACCAACTGCATCAATATAAATTTTATTACCTAATGATACTCCAACACTCATACCAGCATATCTTTCATATCTTTCACTAGGATTAACAGTTAAATGAAATAGAATTACTACTCCATTTTCATTTTCTTTTTTCACTTCATCCATTACTTCTAAAATATCTGGATTTATTTCTTTTACAGGAATTGATTTCATACATAATTCTTTAGTTGGATTACCATTTCTAATACTTGTTAAACCTTCTAATATGTCTTTATTCTTTAAATAATCTTCTTTTGAAGTAACAACAGCTAATTTATCAACTGGACTAATTCCTGGAAAATACTTCATTATATTTATCATATCTTTAGCTCGATGATATTTTAATATTTCTTTTGTATCTTCTTTTCTCTCATTATAATACATCTAATCAACTTCCTTTTTAACCTATACTATATGATCTTCACCAATACATCTGCCTAATATTTCTAATATTTCTTTTTTTAATTCTTCACTAACACAAGAATAAACATAATCTTTTAAAATATAAGTATTATAATTATTTTCAAATAGATTAAGCGCGGTTGCATAAACACAACAATCTATATCAAAACCAGCAAGATAAATATTATTAATATTATGCTCTTTAATATAATTAATCAATTCATCGTTACAAGCTGTATAAGTACCTTTATCTAATACTTTATAATTCATAGTATCAATAGGAATACTGATACTCTCTTCATCCATGCAACCTTCCCATTTAGCTACATTATAAACAGGATTATCTTTACTATTAATAAATCTAGTAAAAACAATATCATCATATTTATTAGAGTTTACTAATTCACTAAGTTCTTCTACAGATTTACTTGTAACATCATTAAGATATTCTTTTTGAAAATCAATAATTAATAATAAATTCATCATATTCCTACTTTCTTAATACTCTTATTTTACCTAAATTTTTCTCTTCTATTGAATAACTATTATCTTTAGATAATTCCTCTAAATACTTAAAACTAGTTTTATTATAAAAATGTCTTAGTTTTCGATTAGATTTTAATTCCTTAGAAGGAAATACTACTGTATCAACTTTGTCCATAAATGCTAATTTATTACTAACAATATTTTTAGTAATTGGATCTTCTTCAAACATACCATAATAAACATATATATCAGGTTCACTTTGATATGTTAGTCTATTTCTTAATCCTATTTGAATACTGCGATAGTAATTTATTTTTTCTCTTTCAAGTAAATATAGTCTTCGTGCTAAAGAAATGTATTCTTGAACATTAGAATCATCTTTTAAACTATTAACAATATTTAAATAACTATCTATTTCTTCATCTAAGATCATTTTTTGAGTAGCATATGCATAGATTGCTACATTACGATTAATTTTTAAATCAGACATTAATTTCTTTAAATGAGATATTTCTTCTTTATTCTTAATTAATTTTTCCCTTTGTTCTTTTAAATTATATAAATCGACAATTTCTTCTATTTTATTCATAATTACTCCTATCTTTGTCAACAACCCATTCCTTCTTATATAATTTTACTTTATTGATAACTCCTTTATCATATTCAGAATATGTAACAGGTAATCCATAAGTAATTCTTGTATCATAACAATAATCTTTTTTTTCTACTCTGTTTTTCAACCAATAGTGATCATGAAACATTCCTGTTTTTAATAAAAACTCATAGGCTGGAGGATCTAAGTAAAAACCATTATCTTTATAACCTCTAGTATAAGCATAATATAACATTCCTCTAGAGATTAATAATTCATTACTATCTCTTTGATTCTTTAATAAATTAACAATATACTTACAAGCTTTTATATCAGCAATTCTTTCTCCAGGATCAGTTTCATAACATAATTTAGTACTAAAAGCTAAAAAAGTTTCATTTAAATTATCTAAATTTGGTTCATAATCTATTCCATGTTCCATTGCATATGCTCTTAGTGAATAATAAATAAGTGTAGATTCAAGATCTTTTTTTCCTTCATATAAAGTTTTTAAGTTACGAGCATGTTCTAATTCATGTCTTAATACATGTAAAGCTAATAACTGGGGATTAATTTTTTGTCTTGCAATTGCTTCTCTATTAATATGAATACTACGATCTTCATTAGAATATACTCCTAATAATTTATCTGAAAATTTTCTTATTTTAAAATCTTGAATATATGGTATAAGATCTAGTTCATCTCTCATCATAATATCAAAAGCTTGATCAATAAATTCGTCTGTTAATGAATCACCCTTATACTCTTGATATAATTCATACATTTTATCTGACATAGGATCACCTAAATTTATTTTACACTAAATAAAAAACAACTTCAATTGAAGTTGTTTGTTTTTTACTTTTTAGCACCTTGTGGTACTTGTTGAGTTATACAGTGAATATTTCCTCCACCTAGAAGGATCTCACGAGCATATACTGTTTCAATCTTTCTATCTGGGAATACTTCTTGTAGTAACTCAATCGCTTTTTGATCATTAGGATCATCAAATACAGGTAGAGCGATGAATCCATTTCCTGTATAGAAGTTAACATAGCTAGCAGCTAAACGATCTCCTTCTTGTCTTGGAAGAGTTCCATCTACAGCATCTACTCCTTCACTTTCTTCTTTAGTAATTAGAATTGGTGATGGTGTATACATTTTATGAACTTTAATTTTTCTTCCTTTAGCATCTGTTTCACTCTCTAAGTATTTTAGAGCTTCAACACTTCTTTCATATTGAGGATCATTTTCATCATCTGTCCAAGCTAATAATACTTCTCCAGGAGCTACAAAATTACACATGTTATCAACATGACCATTTGTTTCATCATTATAAATTCCTCTAGGAATCCATAAAACTTTTTCACAATTTAAATATTCACATAAAGTGTTACCAATTTCTTCTTTAGTCATATGTGAATTACGTCCTTCAGATAATAAACACTCTTCAGTAACCATTACTGTTCCTTCACCATCTACATGGATAGAACCACCTTCTAAAATAAAGTCATCTAAACGATATCTATCAGCTGCTTCTAATTCACACATCTTTTGTGCTATTTTATCATCTGAATCCCATGGGAAGTATAATCCATCTACTAATCCTCCCCAAGCGTTAAATGTCCAATCTACTCCTCTTAATTTACCTTTGTCATTAACAACAAATGTAGCTCCACAATCTCTTACCCATGAGTCATCATTAGACATTTCAACTACGCGAACATAATCAGGTAACATTCCACGAGCATTAGCATATTGATCAGCAGAAACAATCATTGTCATTTGTTCATATTTACCAATAACACTTGCAACTTCTGTGAATACTTTTTGAGCAGGCTTTCCACCTAATCTCCAGTTATCCGGTCTTTCAGGCCAAATCATATAGCACCCTCTATGAGGTTCAAATTCTCCAGGCATTCTAAATCCGTCTGCTTTTGGAGTACTATCTAGTCTTTTCAAATTAACCCTTCTTTCTTCTTTTATAATTTCAGAGAAAGGAGGTATTACCCTCCTATTTTCTTATTCTGACTTTTTTGTTTTAATTCTAGCAACTAAAATTTCTTCGATAATGAATGATAAGATTACTCCAGCTAATAATGGAATATTATCTTGTAAGTATCCTAAACTGAAATCACCAAAGATTGTGAATAAAACACCAGCTATTAATAATACGAATGGTACAATAGCAGCTACCGTAGCCATACCACCTTCAAATGGTGCTTTATAAGGTCTATTCTTATTAGCATCAACTTTTCTAAGTTTTAAGAATGCTAAGAACATTGGAATGTATCCAACTAATAATGTGATCCAACTTAAACAGAAGAATAAGCTAAATCCAGCACCAAAGTCTTCAGAAATCAAATTAGCAATAATACCAAAGATTACAATTGCTGAAGCAACAATTCCGTTAATATAAGCAGCTGTTGCTGGTACTCCTTCACTATTTGTTTTAGCAAACATTTTTGGCATAGAACCATCTTCTGCAGCATATTTAGCTACTTCATTAACTCCGAATGACCAAGAAGCAATATTTGCGATAAATGTATAAATAAACATTAATCCCATAACAATAACTAACACTTTCATAGTAGCTTCACTAAGTCCAACTGCAACAAATAATGCATTTAACACATCTACTACTATCTCAGCTCCAGCTCCAATCCAATCTTCATTTGCTGGTAAAGCAATATTGAATCCTGTTGCTGGTAAAATGTAGAATAAAGCCATTAATAATCCACCGAAGATTAATGCTTTAGGAATATCCTTCTTAGGATTATCCATATCATCTACCCATGTTCCTACAACCTCAAATCCCATGAAGTTGAATAAAATAATTGAAATAAATGATAAACCATCTAGACTAAATTCAGGGAATAAGTCTCTAGGTCCTTCAATTGGATTAGCACTATGTCCTGTTTTAATAAATGCATAGATTCCTAAACATCCAATTATTAATAGTAAGGCAACTTTACAGAAAGTTCCTAAATTAACAATATATTTACTTTCACCAATACGTTTAGTACTTAAGAAAGTAACTACCCAAACATATATAAGTTGTAGTAATAATAACATAATTACACTTAGCTCAATATTAAATATACCAGCTAGTATATCAGTAACTGCAACCGCAAGTGATGCAATCCATAATGGGAAGTTAACCCAATAGTTCCAAGCAACACGTCCAGCCCATTTTGGACCAAAGGCACGTTTTACCCAGTCATACATACCACCTTCACTTGGATATGTAGTTCCAAGTTCAGCAGTGATCATACCATATGGAACACAGAAACAGATTAGTAAGAAAATCCACCAGAAATATTGTGTATTTCCGATAGCAGCTGTAGGCATAACAGATTCACAAACTAATGTTAAACATACAGTTCCTAATATGGCATCCATTAATTTAAATTTCTTTTTTGGCTTGTCTGCCATTTTAATTCACTCCTTTAATTTTTAATTTACAATCCTAAATTCTTCTTGCAAATTTCAATTGTTAAGTCCTTCTGACCCATTAAATATACAAGTAATCCTCTCATCGCAGTAAGTCTGTTTTCTGCTTCATCAAAGCAGATTGAAACTTCTGGATCATCCATGATTTCATCAGTAACTTCTTCACCGCGAGTAGCTGGTAAACAGTGCATAAATTTAACGTGTGGTGCACATTTGTTTATCATATCTCTATTTACCTGATATTTAGGATAGAAGATTTTCATTCTTTCTTCTTTTGGCATTTCAGATTCATATAATCCATACCAAACATCAGTATATACAAAGTCAGCATCCTTTAAAGCTTCTTCTTCATTATCTGTAATAAGATAAGTTCCACCACTCTCTTTGCAGTTTGCTTCAAGGATATCTACATAATCTCCTTTTAGTTGGAAATCTTTAGGCCCATAGTGTACATAATGTCCACCCATCTTAGTAATCATCATACCAAGAGATGCACAAACTTGAGTACAATCACCGACAAAAACAACTTTTAAGTCTTCAACTTTTTTACCTGCTGGCATGTGTTCAAAAATAGTAATGATATCTCCCATTTCTTGTGTTGGGTGATTCCAATCACTCATACCATTAAGTACAGGTACTGTTGAAAATTCTGCAAGTTCCTTAACAGTCTTATGTTCAATAACTCTAGCCATTATTACATCAACAAGTCTTGATAAAACAATTGAAGTATCCTTCATACATTCATGTTTACCAAGTTGAATTTGTCCTGGTGCTAAGTATTGAGCATGTCCACCTAATTGAGTCATTGCAGTTTCAAAAGATACACGTGTTCTTGTAGATGCTTGTTCAAAAATCATTCCTAATGTCTTATGATAAAGAACATTAAGTGCATATCCAGCTTTGATGTTCTTCTTGATAATTAAACTAAGTCTAATGATATCCAATAACTCTTGCTTTGTATAATCCTGTGTCGAAATGTAATCTCTCTTCATTCTCTACCTCCTATTATAATTTTAGAACTTTATAGGGAAAATTTCAATAAAAAAGTAAAATATCAAAGATATCTTACTTCATTTTTGCCCATAATCTGTCAAATTTTTTTATGTTTTCATCAACATTCTTTATATAGCTACCATTTTCTAATATTTTCTTTAATTCTTGTTCTGAATAATTACTAGTATTTTTATTAGTAGAAATATATGGATAATCATCAATAATTTTTTGACAAACGTCATCTCTTAATAAATAATCAATAAATAGATAGGCATTATCTACATGACTCGCTCCTTTAGTAATAACATAATTATCCATACTTAAGGCATATCCGTTTCGAGGATAAACTATCTTTATATTAGGATTATGTTCTTTAGCTAAAATAGCTTCTGCATTCCATAATACTCCGATATTAGTTTCATTAGTAATTAGAAATGATTTAGGTGAATCACTATCAAAAGCTTTTATATTATCTTTCATCTTACTATAAAATTGATATGCTTCCTCTAAGTGTTCATCATTATAATCATTAATATCATAGCCCACTGTTTGAAGAAAAGCTCCAATAGTTATTCTTTCATCATCTAACAAGACAATATCATTTTTATATTTTTCATTAGCTAAATCACCATAATCATATATATCTTCTACATTTTCACTATTATAAGCTATTACACTAGTAGCTAATAAAAACGGTAATGAGTAATTATTGTTTTTATCATATGATTGATTTAAAAAAACTTTATTGATATTACGATAATTAGTTAATTTACTTGTATCTAATTCTTGTAACATTCCTTTACCAATCATCAATTCAACCATATAATCGCTAGGAAATATTACATCATAAGTACCATCTTTAGATGAAGATAATTTAGCTAATAATTCTTCATTAGATGAATAAGTACCATAATTAACTTTAATATTATATTCTTTTTCAAAATCTTTAATTACTTCATCAGGAATATATGAAGACCAATTAAGAACATTTACTACTTTACCGTCTTGTTTATTTGTACATCCTGTTAACAATAAACACATTATCAATAATAATATTGTTTTTTTCATTAATATCCCCTCCTAGCAATCTTTCTAGATTGATAAATTGCAGAAGTAGTTAAAACAATAATGGTTGCAACTAACATTATTGTTGATAAAGCATTAACATCAGGAGTTATACCTGTTTTTATAATACTATAAATCTGTAATGGTAAAGTATTACTTCCAGGACCAGCAGTGAAATAACTAATTACTACATCATCCATAGATAAGGTTAAAGCAAGAGTAGCTCCACTAATAACACCAGGCATTATTAATGGTAAAGTTACTTTTGTAAAAACGTTAAATTTATTTGCTCCTAAATCATATGCTGCTTCTTCATATTCTTTTGGTAATAAATTTAATGTAGATCTAACACTAGTAATTACAAATGGTATTGAAAAAGCAATATGAGAAATAATTAAACTAGGCATTCCTAATTGTAAATTAGCTATTGTATAAACACTTAGTAATGATATACCTAAAACAATTTCTGGAATAACTATTGGAATATAAATAAGTCCATTAACTAATTTTTTCATTGGAAAATTATACTTATATAATCCTAAAGCAGATATAGTACCAATTATAGTAGATGTAACAGTAGATACTCCTGCAATAATTAAAGTATTTCTAAAAGCTTCTAATAAGTCAGTATTATGCATTAAAGTCTTATACCATTTAAATGTAAATCCAGTAAATACGACATTCATTTTAGATTGATTAAAAGAATATACTACTAAGATAATTATTGGTGCATATAAGAATATAAAAGTTAAAATAATTGTTAAGTTTTTAATCCATTTACCTTTATTCATCTACATACCCCCTAAATCATCCATTTTTCCACCTAATTGCTTATAAATTTTAACTAAAATTAAAGTCATAAGAATTAAGAAGATAGAAATAGCTGCTCCAAAAGGCCAGTTTCTAGCAGTTAGGAATTGATTCTTAATTAAGTTACCAATAATCATAATCTTTCCTCCACCTAAAATATCAGTAATGAAGAAATATCCTATAGCTGGAATAAATACCATTAATGATCCATTAAAAGCACCTGATATTGTAAGTGGTAAATAAATTTTAGTAAATGTCTTTATCTTACTAGCACCTAAGTCATAAGAAGCTTCTACTAAGTTAGGATCCACTTTAGACACAGCACTATAAACAGGTAATATCATAAATGGTAATAATGTATAAACCATACCTATAATAATACCTAGATTATTATACATTAAACTTAAAGGGCTATTAATAATGCCCGTACCAATTAAGGCACTATTAATAATTCCATTTTTACGTAATAAGACAATCCATCCATAAGTTCTAATTAATGAATTCATTAAAAACGGAACCATAACTAATTTAATTAATAAATTACGAGTTGTTTCTTTTTTAGACATTAATGATATTGCGAACGGATATGCTATAAACAAGCAAATAACTGTAGTTATTAAAGCAATACCAATTGATTTTAAGAATATTCTAATATATGTAATATTAAATATTTCAGCATAATTAGAAAGTGTAAAAGTATAAATCATTCCCCCATAGGAATCACTTTTAAAGAAGCTTATTAATAAAACATAAAGCAATGGTAACAAAATAAGTAAAAAACTATAAATAATAACTGGAACAGTAAATAAATATTTTTCAATACTATGCTTCTGCTTCATTTTTATCACCTATTATAATTACTTTATTTTTATCTATATCTATATTAATTACTTCTCCTTCTTCAAATACATCATTATCATATAAATGTACTTTTATTAATTTATCTCCTACCTCTACTTCTAATTTAACTACAGCTCCATCATACATATAGTTTTTAACTACACCTTCAAAAGATTCTTTTACAGGATTTTTATGTGGATTAAAATTCTCAGGTCTAACTATTAAAGTTACTTTACCTTTTTTATAATTATTATTAGGAACTGCTAATTCAACATCATCAGTTAATTTAATATAAGCTATATCATCATTAATATGAGTTATTTCAGTTTTAATAATGTTTGATTCTCCTATGAAATCAGCTGCGAAAGCAGTTTTAGGTTTTGAATATATTTCTTTAGGTGTATCTAATTGTTCAATATTACCTTTATTAATTATAACTATTCTATCACTCATAGTAAGGGCTTCATCTTGATCATGAGTAACATATATAAATGTGATACCTAATTTCTTTTGTAATTTTTTTAGTTCTCCTTGCATTTCTCTTTTTAATTTTAAATCTAGAGAACAAAGTGATTCATCTAATAGTAATACTTTATGATTCATAACAATTCCTCTAGCTATCGCAACACGTTGTTGTTGTCCACCAGAAAGTTGTGCTGGATATCTATTTTCAAAGCCATCTAATTGAACTAGTTTAATAGCTCTTTTAATACGTTTTGTAGCTTCATCTTCTGGAACTTTATGCATCTTTAGTCCAAAATTAATATTATCCCATACAGTCATATGAGGAAATAAAGCAAAGTTTTGAAAAATAGTATTAACTTTTCTTTTAGCAGGTATTTCGTTAGTAACATCTTCACCTTCGATGTATACTTTTCCCTCAGTAGCTTCTTCCAAACCACTAATAATTCTAAGTAAAGTTGTCTTACCACAACCTGATGGTCCTAAGAAAGTTATAAATTCTCCTTCATAAATATCTAAAGAAATATTTTTAAGAATTGTTTTATCATCAAACTTCTTAGTAATATTCTCTAGTCTTACAATTACATTATCCATAGTATCACCTATTATAATCATATCATATTATCAAAAAAAATACAGCATATTTTATTGCTGTATCATATAAACACTAATTACATATAAATCTAAACACTTATCTGTTTTATCATAAACAATATTATTAATTACTGGTACCATATGATACCAATCTTTTTTATCATAACAAAATATAATATATTTAGTATCTTCTAATTTCAATTTTTTTATTTTTAAATTTTTTCCATAATCTATTGGTAAAAAGCTATGTCTTTTTAAATACTCTTCAAATACTTCTATATCATTAAATGAATTACAATCTAATTCTTTACTAAGAATAACTAATTCATTAAATACTTCTTCATATTCTTTATTAAACATCTTACAAAAACTTCTAACAACACAATTGCTTTTACCTTCACTATTACTAATAAAATACTCTTGATATTTAATCATTACATTAACCTCAAATTCTCTTTAACAATTTCAATTACTTTTATTTTACCATCTACTAATGTTTCATAAATAGGTTCTTCATTAACAGAATTTTTACCATTAGTCCAATAATTTCTAGCTAATGATAAATTTTCTTCTTTATTATCAGTACCATCAAAAACATTCCAAGCATCTCCAGTAAACACTTTACCATCAGTTTCTATTTTAACAATTTGATAGGTCTTTTTGCCTTGAGAAATGTATAAATCATACCATACCATAGCTTCATCTAGTGTTCTTGATACATGTAAAGAAGCTAATCTAGATGGATAATTAGGAAATTCTTTTTCTCTTACTTCTTCTAAAGCATATTCTCTTAAAGCTTTTTTTAATTCTTCATCATCAGTTAATTTTAATTTCTTTTCATATACTCTTTTTACTTTACCTCTGTATTTATCTATTTTTTTATAAATAAAATTATGTCTTAATTCATCAAAAATCATTTCTTGATTTATTTCCATTGGTTTTTCTGTTACTACATGATAAAAAATATTTTTCATAAAATCACTTCTTTTCTTTTATTATCGTTTTTTCCAAATAAATTCTTTGATCAAATCCACCTTTAACTAATCTCTTTTGTTGAGCTACTTCTATTACATCGGCCATTGTTTTATTTTCTAATTTAGCAATACTTTTTAATACTTCTAATACATCTGCTAATTCTTCAATTAGTTGTTCCTTTGAAGTAGCATTTAAAACCTCATTTACTTCTTCTTGTAATTTCCAAAGTAATTCTCTACGATATTCATTTTCATCTAATATTCTAGTAATTGCAGTTTCTCCATTTCTTTCTATTACTTCAGGTATTTTATCTCTTACTAATTTATCATATACTTTTGCTTTTTCCATAAACCCTCCTGTTATTTATTAATTTATCCAATTACTTATTTCATCTTTTTCAATATTTTTCTTTAGTCTTTTTGCACTAATAAAATTCAAGTTAGAATATGCATTTTTTAAGTCATTAAAGCTATCTTCTACTCCAGAACTTCCACTAGTACAGAAAACATAAATTTCTTTACCTGTTAAATCATTTTCTTCAATAAATGTATTAATAATAGTAGGAGCAGTATACCACCATACTGGAAATCCTATTACTACTTTTTGATAATCATTTAAGTTTTCTACTTTGCTTTTTACTGGTGGTCTAAAACTTCTATCATTCATTTCAATAGTTGAACGACTATTTTTATCCATCCAATTCAAATCAGCACTAGTATACTTTTCTACTGGTTCAATTTCAAACAAATCTCCACCTACTATTTCTGCAATATTTTCTGCAACCCCTTTTGTTACTCCACTAGCTGAAAAATAGCTTACTAATATTTTACTCATAATTTCCTCCTATTTAATTAAATATCTTTCATTATTAATTACTATCCAATCACATTCTTTTTCGATAGCAATAGTAGCATTATTTTCAAGATTAAAAACATAAGTTGTAGTATTATCTTCACAATTATGTTTCACTTTTTTGCCTAATTTCTTATTCTTCCAGTAATTATAATAGTGTTTAATATCTTTTTTAGAATTATATTCTTTTTCAGTTACTCCTGCTACTGTAGCTTTTATAATAGTTACTGAAGTTATATTCTCTAAAGTTAATCCTTTATAATAGTCATGATCTAATACTGACTGATCTTTAATATCTGTATTAGGAGTCCCCTTAGGTTTATCGCTTACTTTAATAATAGCAAAAACTAAAACTAATATAATTATAATCCCAATAATTATAAAACCGTTTTTTTTCATAAAGCCTCCTATTTATACTCAACTAATTCTGATAGCTCTTTTCTAGTATTATGCATCGGACTTTCTGGACAATCTTCTGTTTTATAACCTATTGGTAATAAACATACTGGGATTAGATTATTTGAAAGATTAAATTCTTCTCTTAAAACTTTTTCATCAAACATTTCTACCCAAATATTATTTATTCCTTGATTGGTTGCTTCTAACATCATATGTGTTGCGACGATGCAAGCATCCATTTCATAAGTTGAATAATCTCCTTTAGCAAAAGCTATATCTTTATCACCACAAACTAATAAAACTATAGGAGCATTGTATCTACAAGGACTAGCTTTATCTATTTTTTCTAATCCTTCAGTGCTTTCTACAACATATATTTTTATTGGTTGTAAATTTTTAGCTGTAGGAGCTATTCTTCCAGCTTCTAATATTTTTTCTAGTTTTTCTTTTTCTATTTCTTTATTACTAAATTTTCTAGTAGCTTGCCTTTCTCGTATTACTGATTCAAATTCCATCTAATCATCACCTATAATTATTATAACATAAAAAAAGAAGAATTTACCCTTCTTCTCCAAATTCTTCTTTATAGGCTTTTACTAATCTTTCTGGCCAATCAGAAGTAGCTTCTAACTTACCAGTAAAGAAACGTAATGTTTTTGGTTCATGAGTAAATCTTAATCCACCAATTAAGTCTCTATGGTCATATAACCATTTAACTCTGTCAATTACATATTCTGTTTGAGATAGTGTAAATACTCTTCTTGGGAAAGCTAATCTTACTAATTCCATAGAAGCAAATCTTTCACTACCATCTGGTTCTCTTTCTTCAGAAAGTGTTCCTCTTTCCATTCCTCTTATACCACCACATAAGTATAATGCACAAACAAGTGCTCCTGCTGGGTATTCTTCTTGTGGAATATGCTTACATATTTCCATTGCATCTAAGTGGGCTCCAAGTCCACCTCCTGGTGTAATTACAGGTACTCCATATTCATCTAATGCTTTTACACAATAATCAATAAATTGTGGTCCTTGAGAGATAACATCCATTTCCATTGATTCATCAAATCCTACAGTCATCGCTTCCATTTCTTTAACAGACATACCACCATAAGTTAAGAATCCTTCAAACATTGGAACTAAATCTTCCATTGAATGGAACATCTCTTCATCTCTTACTAGGATAGCTCCTCCACGAGCAAATCCAAACTTACGAGCACTGAAGTAAATAATATCAAATAAATCAGCTATCATTCTAGTAATTTCTCTAATAGATTTATCCTTCATACTCTCTTCTCTTACCTTGATGAAATACAAATTATCTTGTAATAATGAAGCATCAAGTACAGTAACAATACCATGCTTTTTAGCAAGATCAGTTACTTCTTTCATATTTTCATATGATATTGGCTGTCCACCGATTAAGTTAGTACCAGACTCAATTCTCATGAATGCAATATTTTCAGGGGTTTCTTTTTTTATACATTCTTCAACTTTTTTTAAATCAATATTTCCTTTAAATGGTAAATCACTTTTAGATATCAAACCTTCATCTTTAACTAATTCCTCAACATGTCCACCTAATCTGGTGATATGGGCTTTTGCAGTAGTAAAGTGATAATTCATTATGACACATTTTCCTGGTGTTACAAAACGAGTTGCGAGAATATTTTCACAAGCACGTCCTTGGTGAGCAGGAAGGCAATATTTCATGCCAAAAATCTCTTCTAACTTTTCTTGCATACGATAGAATGTTTCACTTCCAGCGTAGGCATCGTCAGCTCTCATCATAGCTGCTTGCATATTATCACTCATAGCGTTAACACCAGAATCTGTTAACATATCCATAAAGATATCACCATTGTGAAGTTGAAATGTGTTGAACCCTGCTTCTTTCATCTTTGCTAGTCTTTCATCAGCTGGCAATAGATGTAGTTGTTGAACAATTTTAACCTTATGCATTTCCATAGGAATTTGTTCATGTTTGTAAAATTTAATTTCTGACATTTTATACTCCTCCTTTTTTGTCATTATAATATGAAAAAAGTTCATAAATTTAAGGACGCTAACCGCGTGGTACCACCTTAATTTATGAACTTGATCATACACTCTAATTGCTATAACGCGCAAAACCGCTTCTGACTCCTAATTCGTAATTCATATTAATACCGCTTGCTAAGTTCCACCTAACCCTTAGCTCTCTATTAAGTAGGATATTAATACTACTTATAATTAATCTCTGCCCGAATAAATGAATTTTATCACTAAAAAAAAGGCTTGTCAATGGCCTTTTATATTTTTACTACTTCTACTTCATTTCCATGTTCTTTGATAATATCAATTAAGTCATTAGCTTTAACAAATACAGTAGCAGTATTATCATTAGGATGAATTCCTACAATAGCTTTATTAACTGTGAATGCTTTATCTAAGAAAAATTTAACTTTACATTCCTTATCATTTAATAAACCAAATGGTGATACACTACCTGGAATTAAATTTAAAATTTCCATTAAATCATTTTCAGATACGAAACTTAATTTACGAGTATTGTGATCTTCTTTAAATTTCTTTAAATCTACTCTCTTATCATCTTTAACAGTAATTAAATAATAATTTTGTTTTTTATCATCTCTAACAAACACGTTTTTAGCATCTGCATCTGGATATGGTAATTTTACTTTAGCTAAGTCTTCCATATTCCATACAGCTTCATGTTCTACTATTTCGTGCCATACACCTTTCTCTTCTAATAAATTATAAATATCTTGTTTATTCATAAACTCCTCCAAAAAATATGTAATTACATATGATTATAATATAATTATAAATTATTTCAATCCTAATTTAACTTTTTGAATATATTTCCTTTTTTATCCATAATAATTACTTTTCCAGGATCTTTATCAAAAGTAATTGTAATATTTGGGCAAGTAATCCAAGTAGGACATATTTCTCCTGGTGGTGTTTCTTTGACTACTATTTCAACACTACCTTTATTTTTACGAACCTTAGTAATAAAGAAATTATAATTTCCACACCCTTTACTTCCATCCATAATATGATAGGTAAATGACTCTTTATCTAAGTAATAGCCTTGTTTTTCATAATCATAATTATTTTCTTGACTTTCAGAATGGCACATTTCTTGAAATCTTCCAACTGTATAATGTATTCCTCTAATAGTCCCTTTATTGACGGCTAGATACTTACTTTCAAATTCTTTAAATACTCCTGCTGCGATTAAATACCAACCTAATAATAGTAAAACAACACATACTATTAAGCATAATATAATTACTTTTTTCTTTTTACCCTTACTTTTCATATATTTCCTCACTAAATAGTTTAAAAAGAATACAGAAGTATTCTTTATGATAATTTTTCCATAATTTCTTTAGCAGCTTTTTTACCTGCTTCCATAGCAAGTATTACGGTAGCTGCTCCTGTTACTGCATCTCCTCCAGCATAAACATTTTTTAGAGATGTTTTAGTTCCTTCAACAACAATTAATCCTCTATCACTAAGTTCAATATCAGAATGCTTTAATGCTTCATGATTTGGACTAGTACCTAAAGCCATAACTACCATATCACACTTAACAATATGATTAGATCCTTCTTCTTCAATAACACTACGGCGTCCATCTTCTCCAGGTTCTCCTAAAACCATATTTACTATTTCCATACCAGTAACATTATTGTTTTCATCAGTAATTATTTTTACTGGATTTTTTAATAAATCAAATTTTATACCTTCATCTTTAGCATGTTCTACTTCCATTTTACGAGCAGGTAATTCATCCATACTTCTTCTATACATAATATGAGCATCAACACCTAATCTTTTTAAACATCTAACAGCATCCATAGCAACATTTCCACCACCAATTACATAGGCTTTTTTACCTACTTTAACTGGTGTTTTACTATCTTTTTTAAATGCTCCCATTAAATTAATTCTTGTTAGTATTTCATTAGCAGAGAACACACCATTAGCATCTTCTCCTTCAATTCCCATAAATTTAGGAAGTCCTGCACCTGTACCTACAAAAACAGCATCATATTCTTTTTGTAAATCCTTAATAGTTATCGCATTACCTACTGGTACATCAGTTAAGATTTCAACTCCTAATTTCTTTAAGCTTTCAACTTCTTTTCCTACAATAGCTTTTGGTAAACGAAATTCAGGGATACCATAAACTAATACTCCTCCTGCTTTTTGTAACACTTCATAAATAGTAACTTCATAGCCAGCTTTAGCTAAATCACCAGCGCAAGTAAGGCCAGCAGGGCCACTACCAACGATAGCTACTTTCTTACCATTTTTCTTTGCTGGTTTAACACTATTAAATTCATTGACAATAGCTTGATCTGCAACATATCTTTCTAGAGATCCAATTGCGATAGCATCTCCTTTTAATCCTTTAATACACATAGCTTCACATTGCTTTTCTTGTGGACAAACTCTTCCACATACAGCTGGTAAAGATGAAGAGATAGAAATCACTTCATAAGCTTTCTTTAAATCACCTTCACGTATTGCTTTTATAAATTCAGGAATATGAATACTTACTGGACATCCTTGCATACATCTTGGATTGATACATTGTAGACATCTATTAGCTTCTTTTAAAGCTTCTTTATCATTATAACCAAATTCAACTTCTTCAAAGTTAGTAACTCTTTTCTCAGCAGCTTGTAATCTACCAATTACTTTCTTATCTTCCATTTAAGCTACCTCCTTTGCAAGTCTTTTTTTCATTTCTTCCCATTTGATTGCTTCTTCTTCTTTATAAATACTCATTCTCTTCATAGCTAAATCAAAATCAACTTTATGTCCATCAAATTCAGGACCATGAATACAAGCAAATTTAGGTTTACCATCAACTTCACAACGACAAGCACCACACATACCACTACCATCTACCATTAATGGATTCATACTAACAATAGTTGGAATATTATGCTTTTTAGTTAACTCACAAATATTTTTCATCATAATTACTGGTCCAATAGCAACTACGATATCATAATCTTTTATTCTCTTCTTAAGAATATCAGTAACAAATCCCTTAGTACCAAATGAACCATCATCAGTAGCATAGCTAATCTTATTAACTACTTTTTCAGTTTCTTTACGAATTAATAATAGATCAACATTTCTAGATCCATAAATAACATCTACTTTAAATCCATGTTCATTTAAAAACTTAACTTGTGGATAAACAGGAGCTATTCCTACACCACCAGCTACATAACAAATTCTTTTACCTTTAAAATCTTTGTAATTAGCACATATTTCATTAGCATTTCCTAATGGTCCTGTAACACTAAATATTTCATCAGTAACTGTAGTTAATTCTTCAGTAGAAGCACCTATTACTTGATAGATTAATTTCAATGTACCCTTCTCACTATCATAATCATAAATAGTTAATGGGATTCTTTCACTATCTTCTTTAGCCATTACAATTACAAATTGTCCTGGAAGACAATTCTTTACTACTAATGGAGCTTTTACTTTCATTTCATAAGAATTAGAACTAATCTTTTTATTATAGTAAACTTTATACATTTTAACCCTTCTTTCCCTTTCTATTCTTTATCTTAACAATAATTAATAAGAGTATAAAACTAATAACAAAAGTTATAATACCCTCAACAATAAACCTAGTTGTATGTAAAGTATAATTAATACAATCTATACAATTTTGTGATAATTCTTTATTTTCAAACAAATAATTAATTGGTAAGTGTTCTACTTCACTTAATCCTGCTATTCCACCAGAAACATATATTGGAACAAACAACAAACTTTTAACAACAGTAATTACTCCAGGAATTACTAAATATAAATATTTTTTCATTTTAACTTTTCTTTCCTTTTATTAATTTCTTTATCATTTCAACTAATTTTAAAATATAGTTTTGATCTATACTAAATACAAAATAGAATATACCCAAAACAATATTATCAAGATCAATAGTAAATATTAATAAGCCTGCTGCTATCATACCTGTTATTTTTACAGTTTCTTTCTTTTGTTTATAACCAAGTATAGTCATTACCAATAATCCTACTATTCCTATCGTAAATAATAAATCCAAGAAACTTAAATTAGTACTTCTTCTTATATTAATTATATTAGTTATTAAACTAAGTATTAAAACAATTATTGTAACTATAATAGCTCTTTTTATAAATTGTGGATCATTATAATTATTTTTGAATTCAATGACTGGTCCTGTTTCAACATATTCTTTCTTAGGGGCTTCTACCGGTTGAATCATACCAGTTAATTCACTATCATGCAGTCTTAATATTGGTTCCCATTTGCCACCTAATGAATTGGCTTGTATTCCACAATAAACAGCATAATCATTATTCAAATATAATCTTATCCCCGGTGCATGTCTTTTGGCCATAGTTATTACTTCATTATCGTAAATAAAATTCATTCCTTTAAAGAAAATTATTTTTTCATCAATAACAAATCCTCTAACTATATTTTCATAATTATTAGGATTTAAGCCTAATGAAGTATACCATTCTCGATGATCCATATCACTATCAGTCAAATATTTAACTTGGTCATCTATAATCATAAATAGAATCTTATCATTCATACAATCCACCCTATTATTAATTATACAAAAAAAATAAGAGTATTTCTACTCTTATTTATTATTTTTTAGTACCAAAACGATTAAATGGGAATACGATTAAACTAGTCTTACCAATTATTTTATTCTTTTTAAAAGCCCCAAAAACTCTACTATCCATAGAATTAGTACGATTATCGCCTAAAACAAAGTAAGAGTTTTTACCAACTTTATATTTAAAGTCATCTGTTTTTTTACTAGCATAATTATCTTTTACAAACTTACCATTGATATATAATTTATTATTACGATATTCAACTGTTTCTCCTGGAAGTCCAATAACTCTTTTAATAATATACTCTTTTCCTTCATCTACTACTACAATATCAAATCTTTCGATATCATTAAAGTAATATGCAGAACTATTAAGTATCATAATATCTCCATGATGAAGAGTATCAATCATACTAGTACCATTTACCTTTACAGGAGATACTATGTATCTTTTTATTAATACTACTAATATAATTACTAATATATATGGTAAGTATTCTTTGATAAATTTTTTCATTTTAGAATTTTCTTCCATTTAATCAACCCCTAACAAAAAATAAGGCCTTGGCCTTATTTTTATTGTTGTCCTCTTTCTTTAATACGATATCCGCCAACCATACCTTTAAGGAATCCAAGTTTAGCTCTTCTAACTTTACCTTTACGTACTACAGTAATTCCAGCAACTTTTGGTGAATGGATTGGGAAAGTTCTTTCAACTCCTACACCACTAGATACTTTACGTACAGTAAATGTTTCACTAACGCTACTTCCTTTACGAGCAACTACGATACCTTCGAAAGCTTGGATACGTTCTCTCTTACCTTCGATAATCTTAACATCTACTCTTACAGTATCTCCAACACGAAACTCTGGAATATTAGGATTAATTTGTTTTTCATTAATTTTGTCTATAACATTCATATTCTAAGTCTCCTCTCTATATATATTTACAAATGATCATAATCAATAAGATAAGCGGATCATTCCACTAGACGAATAAAATTATACCATATTTTATAGAAAAATCAAGAAAAATACAAAAAAAGAAGATTTTAATCTTCTTTCTATAAATCTGAATCTTTTAAAACATACTTAAAAGCTTTAGAGTTATCTTCTACTACAAATTCACTTTTAACTGAATTTATTTTAGAATAAATAATCGGTTGATTTAATAAATTTTTAGCATCTAATAATTCCCTAAATTCAGCAACTTTAACAATCTTTTTGTTAGAATCAACTTCATAACCATCTTTAGCAATAACTATATCTTTATCATAATCCTTTAATATTTTATTAAGTATCTTTTCATATTCACTCTTATTACCAACTACTTTTAATACTAAGTTAGTTGTTCTATAAAGGATTATTAATGATAAAACCATTAAAACCGATGCGATTAATGCATACATAGAATTACGTTCATTCCACTGATCATTTTCAAGTTCTATTGATTTGTTCAAATTACTTAAAGTGCTTTTTCTTATACTAAAGTTTGATTCATTTAAAGGCATTGTAACAGAAGCAACATTAGTAGTAGTTTCATCAGTATCTAAATATAAAATAACCTCTAGATTAGCTTCTGAATTAGAACCATATTTATTTTCATTGGCTTTAACAAGTGAATTATAATGATTATATTCAAGATTAATATTATTATCAAAGAAAATACGATTAGATATATCACTAATAGAAGTTCTTTCTACTAAGACATCTTCATTTTTAAATAATACCTTTGTATTATTATTTTTATCAAATATCTTTGTAACCGCAACAATATGATAAGCTATATCATAAGGTATACGCTTAGAATAATCTAAATTATATCTAAATAATATATTTATAAAATTAGAAGTATCTTGACTATATTTTAATCCTTCTTCTAAACATTGACTGTCATAATAATTATTAGGATTTTGACAAACACTATAGTTAGCTTCAGTTATTTCATTATACGTAACGATATCTTTCTTACCATAATTAACTGCTTTTAAGATGAAGCAACAAGATGTTGCGAATAAAAGTAATATAACAATAAGTCTGATGGCAATTCTAGTTTCAAAACTAACATACATTTTATGCTTTTTAAAGTCTCTTGTTTTATCTAATTCTTCAGGAGCAGGTACTCTTCTAGGTTTTTGTAAACTTTCATCTACTAAGTCTTTTAATGACTTAGTGTCAAACTCTTTATCTTTGCTTTCCTTAAAAGAAAGATTATCTTCAGGATTTTTTGTACTTTTTTTATCTTCAATAAATTCTCCTTTATCATTAAGAGTTACAAATTTGAATTTATTGGCCTTTTTATTCTTATTATCCATGTATTAATCACCATCCATAACACACTTATCACATACTATCATCTTAATACAAAAATTATAACATACTTTTTTTTCAAAAAAAAGATTTTAATACTTATTTATTGTTTTTTTTAGAATGTTTATTATTATTGCTTGAATATATGGTAAAACAATTACTATGGCCATAAAAATAACAATAAATAATAACAAAAGAGCTTGTCCAAGAGCAGCACCCATTTCGTTTG
>JAFWGF010000007.1 GCA_017512495.1 Bacilli bacterium | reverse complement strand
CAGAAATTGATTATTTAGAACCAATTAAATAACATTTGGTTCTTTTTTATGATAAAATAATATCAAGGTAGTGATTTTATGAAGTATTTAAAAATAGTTTTTATAGGAATTGGATGTTTATTAGGAATAGTTATATTAATACTATTAATTAACTGTATACGTTTAAATATTCAATATCAAATAAACAAAAAGAACTATACTAAAACATTTAGTGTAGTTGGAAGTAAGAAAGGATATGTACCACAAGGAATGGCTTATGACGAAACACATAATATTGTTTTACAAACATCGTATAATACTAAAGATAAACCTAGTAGTATATATATAATAAATTTTAAAACAGGAAAATTACTAAAAGAATTATTATTAAAAGAAACAGATAATTCTGATAATCATTTACATGTAGGTGGCGTCGCAACTGATGGAAAAACAATTTGGATAACTAGTGATTATCAAGTCAATGAATATTCTTTAGAAGAAGCATTAAAAACAAAAAATAATTATCTAAAGAGTAAAAAACATAGCAAATTACCAATCAGAGGAGACTTTTGTTACTGTAAAGATAATAATTTATGGATTGGAGATTTCTATTTAAAACCATTTTATCCAGTACCTGATGATAATCCCCTACTTATGAAATATAATTTAGATATATTAGATTATAATAATCCAATGTTAATAATATCTTTACCTAAAATGGTACAAGGAATGGCTATTACAGACAATGATGAATTTGTTTTTACTAGATCTTTTACTTATTTAGTTAATTCTAAGCTATCTACATATAAAAATATTTCTGATAAAAAACCAGAAATGTATAAATTAAATAATAAAGAAGTAGCTTATTACCATTTTGATGAAACTAATTTAATAAAAGAAGAAACAATACCTCCAATGGCTGAAGGAATATTTTATAAAGATAAATCATTATACATCTTATTTGAAAGTGATTCTGATCACTATGCATTGGCTTTTCCTAAAATAAAAAGTGTATTAAAAAAGAGTACTAATTAATAGTACTCTATTTTTTCATTGCACTTAATATATTTGTTACAATACCTTTTGGTCTAACTAAAGAATATAATTCTTTATTTTCCCAAATACAACAAATAGCTGAATTTAAGATATAATTAGTTTCTCCCGGGAATAGACCATATTTACTTCTAGGATAAGAATAATCAAAGAAGAAAATAGGTATTTGACCTTCATAATCCAAAGTAACCATTTCAGTATTATAATCTGCTAAAGGTAATGACTTTTTCAAACCATATAAAGAAGTAATAAATAATGAATGCTTATTCTCACAGACACTGGCTACATTACCTAAAACAAGATCTATTCTAGATAATTGAGCTTTTAAGTCATTAATAGTTCTTGATACATCCATATGATAATCAAAAATAATTAAATCATATTCAGAATTATCAATTAAACCAACTATATTATTACGATCATTATAATATGTATCATTTAACTTCATGAACTGGATATTTGGATTATTAACTTTATTAAATCCATTAGCTAATAAATTAATCAAAGGAATATGTTTTTCATCAGTAACAATCATAGCTTTTTTACCAGCTTTTCCTAAGGTAATAGCTAAACTATTATTATATTGAACATTATTCGCAAAAGCTGATATATCATATTTAGAATTTAAACTAATCAATGAATATATTGGTAATTTAAAATCAGGTGTTCTAAAAGCTTCAGCAGCATTTGCGCTAATAACATCAAGAAATCTATCATAGTTTTCTCTTCTAGTATTAAAGAACATTACAGTATCATTGTTACTTATAAAGCACTGATTAGTTGCACAAAATCCTGGTACTTTACAAGGTCTAATATTAGCTTCTTGTAATGAAAGTAGTTTTTTATCAGTATCAGTCCATCTTTCAGCAGAACAGAAGAATAATAGTTTCTTCGCAAAATTAGTTTCTTCCTTAGTAAGGTTTTCAGAAAAATACTCTTTACCAATAATGAATCCAACAGTAATATGAGAATTAATATGAAACTTAATATAATTAACAATTCCAATTAATTGCTTATATTCATTAACTGTTAATTGTGGTAATAACAAATGTAAATAAACTTGTTTTTCTTTTGGTAATGTTAGCATACTAACCATGGTATTAATAAGTTCAACTACTTGATTATTAGTAGGTTCAACAAAGATATGAAATTTACCTTCACCAGAAACACTTTGTTGAAGACTTTGATATACTGGATTATTAGTTACTTGTTGATTAATAATATTATTTCTTATAAATTCTATCTCTAGTCCATAAGTATCACCTAGAAAAAATCTTTGATATGCACTACGATATTCTAATGAATCTATTACCGCAGTAGTAAAATAAGATGTTTCTTTGACCTGAGATAATCTTGGCATACATTCATCAATAGAAATACTATAACTTCCAGCTTTTTCAATACCTAATCCATTTATTAAAAACATTACGCTTTTCTTTACCATTAATATCACCTACTATTATAAATATACAACAAAATAAAGATTTGATAAATAAAAAAACGTAAAACAACTATTAGTTTACGTTAATCTAATCTTGGAGTAAAGACTTCATAACCATCATCCGTTACTAAAACAGTATGCTCATAATGAGCAGCAGGTTCCCCATCCTCTGTTTTTACAGTCCAACCATCATCTAATTGATATACATATCTCTCTCCAAAAGTTAACATTGGTTCAATACAAATAACCATACCCGGTTTTAATCTAGGACCAGTGTTTTTTGTTCCAAAATTAGGAACTTCAGGATCTTCATGCATATCTTTACCAATTCCATGACCACAAAGTTCATGAACAATACCTAAATTATGAGAATCAGCATATTCTTGAACAGCTGCAGCTATATCACCTATTCTATTACCCGGTTTAACCTGTTTTAAGCCCTCATATAAAGCTTTTTCAGTATGTTCCATCAAATACTTCTTATCATCATCAATTTTCCCTACAGCATATGTCCAAGCAGCATCTCCTTGATATCCTTTATACCCAATTACTACATCAATAGTAATTATATCTCCATCTTTTAATTTATAATTATCGGGAATTCCATGAACAACAGTATCATTAACACTAGTACATAAAGCAGTAGGAAAACCTTCATATCCTTTACAAGAAGGAACACCACCATTCTTAATAATAAAATCTTCACATAATTTATCTAATTCTTTAGTAGTAATCCCAGCTTTAATATAAGGCTTAATATATTGATGCATTTTAGATACTAATAATCCAGCCTGACGCATTAAATCTAATTCACGTTCACTTTTAATAGTAATCATCTAATCACCTCAAACAAGAAGATTATACACCAAAAAAAAAGAAAATAAAAGTTTCTTTTATTTTTCTGTTAAAACATTTGACATTTCTTTTCCTGTTTTAACACTAATTTCTTTCATTTTCTTTAATTTATCTGGATGTTTAGAAAAATACATATATCCCATATAACCAATTCCAGCCATAATAGCCATCATTTTCATAGACATCATCTTCATATAATCACCTCATGATTAGTATGGAATAATCTAATTATTTTATACCATCTATTAAGTATTCTTTAATAGTAGTTCTTCTAATATCATCATTAGTATTTTTAGCTGCTCTAATCAAAGCATTAAAATCACCAATTAAATACAATTTCTTTTTAGCTCTAGTAACAGCCGTGTAAATTAATTTTTGATATAACATTTTATTATATCCTTTTACTATTGGGATAACGACTATATCAAATTCAGAACCTTGAGATTTATGAATACTAATCGCATAAGCTAATCTAAAATTATTAAAATTAGAAGGTGTATATTTAACTATATTACCATCAAAATCAAGATATATTTCACTCCTAGGAGTATTTACAATTCTATCTATTAAACCAATATCTCCATTATAAACATTATCATCAGGCATATTAGTAAGTTGAATTACTTTATCATTCTCACGAAGTATTTCACCACCAGATTCTTTTTCATGTTTATCTTTTTTCTTAGGATTAAATATTTCTTGAACATTTTTATTTATTAAGTCTATTCCATTTAAACCTTTATACATGGGAGCTAATATTTGAAAATCATGATAATTTAAATCTATATATGTATTACAAATCTCAGAAATATTAGGTATTACTTCACTATCAGAACACTCTATAAAAGTTAAATCTTCGCTAACATTAAAGATATCTCTACTTACATTACTATTTCTAATATCATAAGCTAAACTAATAATATTTGAATCATTTCCTTGGCGATATAATTCAGTTAATTCTACTACTTCTAGCATTTTAGATTCAATCAAGTCATGTAATACATTACCAGGACCAACACTAGGTAATTGATGATCATCTCCTACTAATACAATTTTACAATTAGCAGATAAACCCTTAAGTAAACTAGCCATTAAATAAGTATCTACCATACTTGATTCATCTAAAATAACAAATTCTACTTTACTTTTATTGTATTCATTTACTTGAAAAGTATTTGACTCTTTCTGCCATTTTAAAAATCTATGAATTGTACTAGCTCTTACTAAAGTAGTTTCTGTTATTCTTTTAGCCGCCCTCCCAGTAGGAGCAAGTAAAGCTATCTTCTCAGTTAATTTTTCATAACTAAGTTTATTTATCATTCTATATAATTCAATAATACCCTTCATTATAGTAGTTTTACCAGTTCCTGGACCACCAGTTATAATTAAAAAATCTTTTGTATAACTTTTCTTAATTGCTTCTCTCTGATGTTCATTATAAGTAATTTCCAAAAAACTCTCTATTCCCTGAATTGTAGAATCAAGTTTTTTATTAGTAATTTCTTTATTATTATTTAACATTCTAAATCTTTTAACTATTAAGCATTCAGCATCATACATCTCTCTTAGATAATATTTATCTTCTTTAATAACTATCTTTAAATCAAGTTCTAATTCACTAAGATAATTATCTAAATCAGTAACTTCTATTCCTAAAACTCTAGGTAAATAATAACTAATTTCTTCTTTACTATAATAACTATGTCCAAAAGTATTACTTACTTCATTCATAATATAAATAATAGAAGCTTTTATACGATTAGAATCATCTTTAGATATACCATTATTTAAAGCAATTAAATCTATCTTTTTAAAATACATATCATATATATCATCTATTAAAGAGTATATATTTTCTTCAATAATACTTTTAGTTTTATTCTTATAAGTATTATATATTAGCATTGAATCTTTAGTAGAAAAACCTAGATCAGTTAAATACATAATTATTTCATAACTAGCTTCATATTCTTTTAATTTATCATGGAGAATATTTATGTTTTTTTGAGTAATTCCTGGAATTAAAATTAAATTAGAAGGATTCTCTAAAATTATTTTTAATGTATCTTTACCTAATGCATCAACAATACTTTTAGCTTTCTTTTCTCCAATTCCAGGAAATAAACCACTAGTTAAAAACTCAATAATAGAATCTTTTTCTTCTGGTTTAACACGTTCATAACTATCTACTTGAAATTGTTCTCCATATTTAGGATGATTTACTAATTTACCATAAAACATATATGTATCCATATTATTAAGTTCATGAAAATAACCAGTAAATGTAATTGTTCTACCTATATAATCACTAAGTTTTTCATCATTTGTATCAGAAACTCGAAAAATACCGATATAATAACCGGTATTATTTTCATAAATACTCCTTGAAAATGTTCCTTTTATATAAGTAGTCATTATTCCTCCTACTCTCCAATACAATATGGATAGTCTATATCTATTATACGCACAGTTTTAAATTCATTATGAAGAAATTCTCCTTTTATTTTAACATATAAATAATTACCTGTATGACCATAACTATAACCATCTTTTACTTCTTCAATTAATACTTCAACTTCTTTATTAATAAATTTACTCATATAGTTTTTTTCTAATTCATGAGATACTTCAACTAATCTTCTAGCTCTTTCTTTTACTATTCCACGATCTATTTTATTAGACATTCTTGAAGATGCAGTACCTTTACGTTCACTATAAGGAAACACATGTAATTTAGAAAACTCTAATTTTTTACAAGTATCAATAGTAGTTTCAAATAATTCTTCAGTTTCTCCAGGAAAACCTACAATTACATCTGTACTAATACTAATATTAGGACGAATACTTCTAATTTCTTTTATCTTATTAAAGAAGAATTCTAAATCATATTTTCTATTCATTGCTTTTAAAATTTCATTAGAACCAGCTTGAATAGGAATATGTAGATGATCTACTAATACTTTAGAGTTTCTTAATACATTCAAAACATCCTCATTTAATTCAGTAGTTTCAATAGAAGATATTCTAAGTCTTTCTAACCCATTAATCTTGACTAATTTATTTAATAGATCTGCAAAAGATGTATCTAAATCAACTCCATAACTACCAGTATGAATACCAGTAAGTACTATTTCCTTATAACCATTATTAACTAAGTCAGTTACTTCACTAATTACTTTTGATTCTTCTTTACTACGACATTTACCTCTTACAAATGGAATAATACAATAACTACAGAAGTTATCACAACCATCTTGTATCTTAACAAAAGCTCTAGTTCTACCAGGAAAATCAGTAATATACATATCTTCAAATTCTTTTAATCGACCAGTATATTGTTTACTAATTATTTCTTTATTTTTAAAATATTCATCTAATAAGCCTACTATCTTAGCTTTATCTTTATTACCAATAATAATATCTAAGCCGTCTATTTGAACATCTGGATTAGCTGCGATAAAACATCCCATTGCGACTACACAAGCATTAGGATTTCTTTTAATTGCTTGTCTAATCATTTTTTTGCTCTTAGAATCACTATTATTAGTAACAGTACAAGTATTAATAATATAGACATCACAAATATCATCAAAAGATTTTATCTCATAACCTGCTTTTTTAAGTTCATTGATAACATATTCAGATTCATAAGTATTAACTTTACAACCCAATGTCATAACTCCTACACTTTTCATATTACCACTATCTTTCCAACACACAAATTATACCAAAAAAATGCTTATTTTTCAACAAAACAAAAAAAGAAGCTAGGCTTCTCATTCTAATTTATGTTGTAATTCTTGCAGAGTCATTAAGAATTCATTAGTTTTCCTAATCTCTTCATCAAACTTTTCAAAATTTGCAGTATTCTCTAATTCTAATTCAGAACTTGCTTCTTTTCTTTCAATACCAAATACTGGTGAAATAATAGGACTACTCTTAAATTTAGGACCAATACTATTAAAGTCATCCATATGAAGCTTAGGTTGTTCTTTCTTAACTTCTCTTTCTACTTCTTCTTTTTCTTCTTTAGAAATAACATTTTCAATTAAGAAAGGTTCATCATATGTAGCCGCAACATTACCAGATTGTGCCTCTAATTCTTGTAGACTAATTGGCATAGTTTTTTCATCTACATATTGGTTTTCTTCATTAGATTTATATATTTCTTTACCTCTTTTAATTAATTCTTCTAAACTTATAATTGCATTTTCTTCTTGTTGTTCTTCAAAACTAGATAATGATAATTCTCCAGTTACTTCTATTTCAGTATCTGCTTGTTTCCTTAATTCTTCTGTTAATTTCTTTAACTCTAATTGAGCAGTTTCCATGTCAGGCTCAATAGTAGTATATTCTAATTCATCTTCTTCTTTTTCTGTTTCATCAACATCTACCACAATATCAATTGGTTCAATAATCACTGGCTCTTCATCTAATAATTCAACTTTATCATCCTCTAAATCTGCAATACTATCCAATTGTAAAGTAGATTCAAGCATATCATGAACTGCACTATTATCATTACTATCAATTTGTAGTACAGGTTCATCTAAAGCCTCGATACTTTCTTCTTCAGAGTCAATAAACTTATCTTTAATTTGTGCAACCAACTTATTCAATTCACGGGTATTATGTTTCTTTTTATAACTGTCACTATTCTTCTCAACAATGTAGATAATAAAACACAATAAACATGCTAAGAAAGAAATACAATAAACAATTATGATCTGTTTTGAAGTTAAAAATTCTATTAATTCATTCATTGTACTCACCTCTCTATTATAAGTTTAACACACAAATGTAAAATATAAATTCTAAATGTATAATTTACATAAAAATATTTGTCAATTTACAGAACTAAAAATATTATTAAACACTATTTTACAATTTCTAACTGACAAATATCTTACTAATAAAATCATAACATATAATCAAAAAGAATGATATATTTTTTTTAATTTTTTCATAAAATTTATCATGAAAAATTCATTTATAAAGTCAGTTACTATTCTAATATTAGGAGGATTCATTACTAAAGCTTTAGGAATACTTATAAAAATAATTACAACCAGAATAATTGGTATCAAAGGAATAAGCTTATATATGCTTATTTTACCTACTTTTAATCTCTTGATTAATCTTTCAGCTCTCGGTATGCCAATAGCTCTTTCTAAATTAATATCTGAAAATAAAAGAAATACTAAAAAATTAATCTTTTCTAATATTCCAATTATCTTTTTATTTAATTTACTTCTAATAATACTAATTATTATATTCTCTTCTTTTATTAGTAATAATTTACTCCATAACAGTAATACTAAAATCTCAATAATCGCAATGGCTACAGTAATACCATTTACTACTATTTCCAGTATCTGTAGAAGTTATTTCTTTGGTAAAGAAAGAATGTTTCCTCATGTATTTTCTAATATAATTGAAAATATTCTTCGTTTATTAATAATCATTATAGTTTTACCTAAAATATTAATCTATAAAATAAAATATCAAGTATTATTTCTAATATTACTAAATATCATAAGTGAAGTATTATCAACTATTATTTTAATACTATTTTTACCTAAAACTATTACAATTACAAAGAATGATTTCTATCCAAATAAAACATATATAAAAGATACTTTAAAAATAGGAATACCTAATACTTTCAGTAGATTAATAGTAAGTATTGCATATTTCTTTGAACCAGTAATCTTAACTCAGTATTTTTCGAATCATATTATTACTGATTATGGTATCTTAAATGGTTATGTATTACCACTAATTTTATTACCTTCCTTCTTTACAATAGCTATCTCACAAGCACTATTACCTGTAATATCTAATGCTTTTATAAATAATAATTTAAAACTAGTTTGGTATAAACTAAACCAAGCTATTTTATTATCATTACTAGTAGGTATACCAACTACTATTATTTTAGTATTAAAACCAAAATTATTATTAAGTTTAATTTATCATACTACATTAGGTTCTACTTATTTAAAAATATTAGCTCCAGTATTTTTACTTCAATATCTTCAAGCACCATTAATTACTACGTTAGATGCGATTGGTAAAAGTAATATTAATCTAAGAGCTAATATCCTAAGTACTATAATTAGAATAAGTTCTTTATTAATATTAAGTAACTTAAATCTAAATATTTATTCTCTAATTATCTCTATCATCTTAAATATTATTATCACTACAATCTATTTAATATACAAAGTAAAAAGACAATTAAAATAATTGTCTTATTG
>JAFWGF010000006.1 GCA_017512495.1 Bacilli bacterium | reverse complement strand
TTCGATTTGAATTTAAGTGGTTGGGATACGTCAAAGGTAACAAATATGAACTCTATGTTTAACAATGCAGGAAATAGTGCCACAACATGGAATATAGGAGGTTTAAGTGGATGGAATACTTCTCAGGTGACAAACATGAGTACTATGTTTGATTGTGCAGGATATTACTCTCCAAGTTTCAATTTGAATTTAAGTGAATGGAACACCTCTCAAGTAACAAATATGAGTAGTATGTTTGATCAAGCAGGATATAGTTCCACAACATGGAATATAGGAGATTTAAGTGAATGGAATATATCTCAAGTAACAGATACGTCTTATATGTTTTTCAATGCAGGATATAGTGCCACAACATGGAATATCGGAGATTTAAGTGGATGGAATACTTCAAAAGTAACTGATATGAGTTATATGTTTTATTGTGCAGGACGTGATGCCACAACATGGTATATCGGAGATTTAAGTGGATGGGACACCTCCCAAGTAGCATATATGAGTTATATGTTTGGCTATACAGGATATAGTGCCACCACATGGGATATAGGAGATTTGAGCGGATGGGACACATCAAAGGTAACAAATATGAGTTCTATGTTTCAAAATGCAGGAGAAATAGCAGCAACATGGGATATAGGAGATTTAAGTGGATGGAATACCTCTCAAGTAACAAATATGACTGATATGTTTTCCTATGCAGGATATAGTGCCACTACATGGGATATAGGAGATTTAAGTGGATGGGACACATCAAAGGTAACAAATATGAGTTATATGTTTTATTGCGCAGGACATACAGCTGCAATAGTTAATTTAAATTTAAGCGGATGGGACACATCAAAGGTAACAAATATGGATTCTATGTTTTTCTATGCAGGTAGAAATGCAACAACATTCACTATCACAATACCTAGAACTAATGGTAATGGTATTAATAATGATACTACACATATGTATGGATCAACTACATCAACTTATGCGGATCCACCTAGTAGTAGAACGTTTACACTTGCAACATCATAAATTAAGAAGATTCTTTATTAAATTAAGATTAATTGAATCTTCTTTTTTTATTATCTTAATTTTGGTATAATTTAGTTGGTGGTAATATGAAGTATATATTTTTACTAAATCAATTTAGTTTAAAATACAAAACGAATGAAATGTATGAAAAAATAAAAAGGGTCTGTAAAAAGAAAAAACTTAATTATAAAATTGAAGTAAACAGTCCAGTTATTAGTACTGAAGATATATTAGAAAAGTATAAAAATACTCGCAATATTATTATTGCGATAGGTGGAGATGGTACTATTAATAGAGTATTAAACGGAATAGTTAATACTAATAATATTTTAGGTTATATACCTTATGGTACTGGTAATGATTTTTATAGAACTAATAAAGAATTATTAAATAAAGGGATTAATAAGATAGATTTAGTAAAGATAAATAATAAATATTTCATAAATATAGCTTGTTTTGGAATAGATGCGGATATTGGTAATAATGAAAGGATTATTCATAATAAATTTATACCTAGAAGGTATCGTTATAAAATAGGAGTAATTTCAAGTTTTATCAAGTATAAACCAAAATTATTTGAAATTGACATTAATAATAAGACAATAAAAAAACACTTTACTACAGTAGTAGTATGTAATGCTAGATATTATGGAGGAGGTTATAAAGTATCTCCTAATAGTTCTCTAACAGATGGTTTATTAGAAGTGGTTTTAGCTACTAAAACAAATAAATATAATATGGCTAAAATGATTACTAGTATGAAGACTGCAATGCACTTATATTATCCAGAAATAAGTATTGTTCAAACAAAAAAACTAGTATTAAAATCTCCAACAATAGTATCAGCAAATGTAGATGGAGAAGAATTAAGATCTAAAAAATTTGAAATTGAAATAATAGAAAAAGGTGTTGAAGTATATTATGACCAAGACCTAATTAATCAAATAATAAATAAAGAACTTTAATTAGTTCTTTTATTATTAAATAATTTTTGTTATAATTACTTTATGATAAAGAGGGATTTATATGAGAGCAGTTTTAAATGCAATTAAGAACGTTTTAATTATTATTATTTTAATAGGTTTTGTAACTGCAGGACTAGACTATACAAGAATGACTTCCGGTGAATTACCAATATTTAATATAAACAGTTATGATGAAACAACTAATATACAAACATACCGTGGAATGTTTTATGTAGCTGAAAGAAAAGTAAAAGCATCAATAAATGAACCATTAGTTGATTCTAGTCATATGAAATTTAAGATACTTACTTTTGATTTGGATGTTCCTAGAAAGTTTGCATCAGAAGAAAAATTTACTATTGAAACTGTATCTATTAGTAATTGTCAAGAACCATCTAAATTATATTATGCTGATTTAAATGTAAAAGTATATTTATATTGTTTAGAAAGTATTGATATAAATGATGGAGGAAAGACTAAATCTTTTGAAACATATTTAAAAAAGAATACTAGTATTATTGATGATATTGATACTAAACTAGATTATATGGGTTTATATAGAGATAATACTACATTAATGTTTAAGGAAAAGAACGATGATTTTACCAATGAAGGATTAACTATGTATCGGTGTAATAAAGAGAATATTAATGATGTTTACTTTGCTCCTAAAGATACTCCATTTATTAGTGATTTTTGTACTTATAAAGATGATGATTTAAAATTCTTGTTTAATATTGAAGATGAATCTGAGAAGCCTCAGCCAGAATTAGATGAAAATGGTCAACCAAAAGAAATACCAAAAGAAGTATTCTATTCAGATGATAAATATAATTATGTATTTGAATATAATAAGAGTGATAAAGTATTTATAACTGTACCTGAAGTTAGAGGACAAACTGAAAAGAGATATACACTTAAAGAAGTATTAAACAACAATTTATTAACAATAGATGAATTAGAAGCAAAAGGATTGAAGTTTAAGAAAGAAAATAAAGAGTAAAATACTCTTTTTTTTCATAGAAAGTATTTGTTTTTTATAGAATATAATAGTAAAATATAATATGAGATTATAAGGGAGGTCTTTATGTTAAGATTAAAAGATATTACTAAAACTTATGTAACTGAAGGATTTAGTCAAAAAGCTTTAAATAAAGTAAGTATTAACTTCAGAAAAAATGAGTTTGCAGCAATCCTAGGACCTAGTGGTAGTGGAAAAACCACTTTATTAAATATTGTAGGAGGATTAGATCACTATGATTCAGGTGATTTGATTATAAATAATATTAGTACTAAGAAGTATAATGATAGAGATTGGGATACTTATCGTAATCATAGCGTTGGATTTGTATTTCAAAGTTATAATTTAATACCTCATCAATCAGTATTAAGTAACGTGGAGTTAGCTTTAACTCTATCAGGAATTTCTAAGACTGAAAGAAGAAAAAGAGCCAAAATGCTTTAGTTAAAGTAGGTTTAAAAGATCATATAAATAAGAAACCAGCCCAATTATCTGGTGGTCAAATGCAAAGAGTTGCTATTGCAAGAGCTTTAGTTAATGATCCTGAAATAGTACTTGCAGATGAACCTACAGGAGCATTAGATACAGCTACTTCTAAACAAGTAATGGATTTATTAAAAGAAATTGCTAAAGATAGATTAGTTATTATGGTTACTCATAATTCTGAAATTGCTAATGAATATGCTACTAGAATTATAAAATTAAAAGATGGTAAAGTTACTAATGATTCTAAACCATTTGATGGAGATGAAAGTAAAGAAAAGATAGATAAATATTCTAAAAAAACATCTATGAGTTTTAAAACAGCTTTAGCTTTGTCATTAAATAATTTAATGACTAAGAAAGGTAGAACTTTCTTAACAGCTTTTGCTGGATCAATTGGTATTATTGGAATTGCTTTAATACTTTCACTTTCTCACGGTATAAATAAGTTTATTGATAAGACTGAAGAAGAAACTTTAAGTTCTTATCCGTTGATGATTCAAAAAGATTCAGTAGATATGTCAACTGTCTTACAAACAATATCTGGTAATAATAAAGATAAAGAATACAATGATGATAAGATTCATTCATCTAATATTATAGGTGATATGTTTGAAACAATATCTAGTGAAGCTAAACATAATGATATGAAGAGTCTAAAGAAATATTTAGATGAACATAAAGAAATAAATAATTATGTATCAGATATATCATATGGATATAATACGACTTTAAACTTATATAAAGCTGATACAGAAAAAATTGTAAGAGTAAATCCTACGACTGTATTAGATAGTCTAGGAATGGGTACAGATAGTGTTTCAAGTATTTATAGTACTATGATGTCTAGTAATGATGTATTCTTTGAAATGATTGATAATGATAAATTAAATAAACAACAATATGATTTAGTAGCTGGTAGTTGGCCTAAAAATTATAATGAATTAGTTCTTACGGTTAGTAAGGATAATACTATAAGTGATTATACATTATATAGTATTGGAGTACTTGATCAAGATGAGTTAAAAGAAAAATTTACTGATATGACTAATAAGAAAAAAGTTAAATTTGAAGAGAAGAGTTATTCATATGATGAGTTATTAAATTTAAAATTCAAATTAGTCTTAAACACTGATTATTATGTTAAAGAAAAAGGTATTTGGATAAATAAATCAGATGATGAAGAATACATGAAAAATCTAATTAATAATAGTGAAGAATTAAAAATAGTTGGTATTATCAAACAAAATGAAGAAGCTGTTGGTGGTTCTAATAGTTATGGTATGGTAGGATATCAAAAAGACTTAATGGAACACTTAGTTAATAAAATTAATGAGCAAGAAATTGTTAAAGAACAAAAAGCTAACGAAGAAATAAATGTCTTTACAGGTAATAAATTTAGTAGTACAGCTAGTTTTGATATTAATAATTTAACTTCAGAACAAATGATGGCATTACAAAGTATGAGTCAAGATGAGTTAGCTTTATATATGAAGAATTATAGTGAAAATATGACTTCTTCTTATATAGAAAATTTAACTAAATTAGGTATTTCAGAACTAGATAATCCCGATACTATTAGTATATTCCCTAAAGATTTTGATTCAAAAGAAGAAATAGTAAAAATAATAGATGATTTTAACAAAGGTAAAAAGAAAAAAGATCAGATTGAATATACTGATGTAGTAGGAATAATGATGAGTAGTGTTTCTACTATAGTTAATGTTATTAGTAGTGTATTAATTGCCTTTGTAGCAATTAGTTTAGTAGTTTCAAGTATTATGATTGCTATTATTACTTATATTTCTGTAATTGAAAGAACTAAAGAAATTGGTATTTTACGTGCCATTGGTGCTAGTAAGAAAGATATTTCTAGAGTATTTAATGCAGAAACTTTAATAGAAGGATTAGGAGCAGGAGTATTAGGTATTATTGTTACATTAGTTTTAAATATTCCAATTAATATTATCATTAAACATGCTGTTAATATTAGTAATATTTCTGTATTACCTACTGATGGAGCAATTGTTTTAATTATAATTAGTGTATTACTTACAGTAATAGCTGGATTTATCCCAGCTAAGATAGCTAGTAAGAAAGATCCAGTAGAGGCACTTAGAAGTGAATAGATGTCATTGGGTTAATTTAAATAATCCTTTATATATAAAATATCATGATGAAGAATGGGGAGTTCCATCATATGATGATAAATACTTGTTTGAAATGCTAGTTTTAGAGTCATTTCAAGCAGGTTTATCATGGGAATGTATACTTAATAAGAGAAAAGCCTTTTATAAGGCTTTTGATAGTTTTAATTACGAAATAATAGCTAAATATAATGATAATAAGATTAATGAATTAATTAATAATAAAGAGATAGTTAGAAATAAAAGAAAGATACTAGCTACTATTAATAATGCTAAAATATTTATGGAAATACAAAAAGAATATAAATCTTTTAGTAATTATATTTGGTCATTTACTAATAATAAAATAATATTTAATAAGACCGGTAAAATAATTGTTTCTAATGAATTATCTGATAAAATTAGTAAAGATTTAAAGAGTAGAGGAATGAGCTTTGTAGGTACAACAATAATATATTCTTACTTACAAGCTATAGGTATCATAAATGATCACGAATTAACTTGTGATTTTAGAAAGAAGGATTAGATGGTTAGAATATTTAAAAATTTAGAAAAAAGAGATTTCTGGATTATATTAGTAATTGCTACTTTAGTTATAACTTCAGTATTTTTAGATTTAAGAATACCAGAGTATATGAGTGAAATAACTAGATTAGTTCAAACTGAAAATAGTACTATGAATGAAATATTAACTTCCGGCGGACATATGATTTTATGTGCAGTATTAAGTTTAATTTGTACAATTACAGTAGGATTCTTTTCATCTCTTTTAGCTGCTAAATTCTCTAGAACAATGAGAAGAAAGATATTTGAAAAAGTAGAATCATTTGGAATTGCTGAAATAAAGAAATTTAAAACTAGTAGTTTAATTACTAGGACTACTAATGATGTTACACAAATAGAAATGTTACTTGCTATGGGATTACAATTATTAATAAAATCACCAGTAATGGCAATATGGGCTTTAACTAAGATAATTGGTAAAAGTACAGAATTAAGTTTAGTTACTGGTGTAGGAGTAATTATAATTGTAGTTACAAACTTAACTATTATTAGTATTGTTTCTCCAAGATTTAAGATTATTCAAAGCTTAACAGATAAATTAAATGGAGTAGCTAGAGAAAATATACTTGGTGTAAGAGTAGTATCTGCATTTAATGCTGAAAAATTTATGATGAAGAGATTTGGTAAAGTAAATGATGAATTATCTGATATACATTTAACTATTACTAAGACATTTGCTTTATTTGATCCAATTATGAACTTTGTTATGCATTTTCAACACTTAGGTATCTATATAATTGGAGCTATGTTAATTATTAAAAGTAATATGATGGATAAAATTACAATGTTTAGTAATATGGTGGTTTTCTCTAGTTATGGTATTCAAGTAATATTTTCATTCTTAATGCTTACAATGATATTTATGATATTACCAAGAGCTAGAGTATCAGCGAATCGTATTAATGAAGTTTTAGATGAAGAACCATCTATTAAATCAGGTGATTTTAAAGGAAAGACTAATGAAAAAGGAACAGTTGAATTTAGAAATGTTAGTTTTAAGTATCCTGATGCAGATGAATACTTACTAAAGAATATTAGTTTTAAAGCAGAGAAGGGTGAAACAGTTGCTTTTATAGGATCTACTGGTAGTGGTAAAAGTACATTAATTAATTTAGTACCTAGATTATATGATGCTACTCTAGGAGAAGTATTCGTAGATGGTGTTAATGTAAAAGATTATGATTTACACGAATTAAATAATAGAATAGGTTATATTGCCCAAACTGCATTTATGTTTACAGGCTCTGTATATGATAATGTTAGTTATGGAGATAATGGTAAAGAAAAACCTTCTCTAGATAAAGTAAAAGAAGCTATTAAAATAGCTCAAGGAAAAGACTTTGTAGAAAAGATGGATAAAGACTATAAAGCTCATATAGCTCGTGGTGGTACTAATGTAAGCGGTGGTCAAAAACAAAGATTAAGTATTGCTAGAGCTATCGCAAGGGACCCAGAGATTTATATATTTGATGATTCATTTAGTGCTTTAGACTACCAAACAGATGCTAAACTACGTGCTGAATTAAAAAAACATATGAAAGATGCTACTAGTTTAATAGTTGCTCAAAGAATTGGTACTATAATGAATGCTGATAAAATTATTGTTTTAGATAAAGGTGAATGTGTAGGAGTTGGAACTCACCAAGAACTATTAAAGAATTGTGATATCTATAAAGAAATAGCTCTTTCACAACTTAGTGAGGAGGAGTTACAAAATGCATAGAAATCAAGAAAAATCAAAAGACTTTGTAGGAACAATGATTAAATTATTTAAAAATTTAGACCATTGGAGATATTTACTTATAATTGCAGTATTATTTGCTTTCTCTGCTGCTATATTATCAACAATAGCTCCTAATAGATTAGCTGGTGTTACAGATGTAATTAGTGCAGGAATAAAACCAAATACAAAAAAATTAGAAAAAATATCAAAAACAATGTATCATAATGCTTTAGATAATTATTTCACAGTAATTAATCCTCAATATAATAATACGAATAATAATTCTAATTCTGCTACTGATAATACTGAAAAGCTAATTAATTATCTTAATAAATTAACTGAACAAGAAAAAAGAATAATATTTACAGAAATAGAAGTAGATAATGTAATTATTTCTACTGAAGATCAATTAAAGTATTTAGAAATAATAAATACAATTGATAAAGATACTGTTATAGATGATTTATTAGTAAAAATGGATGATTTGCCAGATTCAATAAAAGGTTTAATAGAGCCTAAAATGAATACTCAAGAATTAAAAAGAAAAGCAATTGTTTTAGGTATTATTTATTTGTTAAATTCAATATTTGGTTATGCTGAAGGTATAATAATGGCTTATGTAGGAATAGGTTATGCTAGAAAGTTAAGAAGTGATATTAGTCATAAGATTAATAAATTACCATTAAGATACTTTGATTCACATGAAGCTGGAGATATTTTATCTCGGGTTACTAATGATGTTGATACTATAGGTATTAATATAAGTGATGCAGTTACATCTTTAGTTACTAATGTTACATTATTCTTAGGATCTATTATTATGATGTTTGTAACTAATTGGATAATGGCTTTAACTGCTATTGCTTCTAGTATTATTGGTTTTGCTTTATCATTCATGTTATTAAGAATTAGTCAAAAATACTTTGTTCAAAGACAAAAAGAACTAGGTAATTTAAATGGACATATTGAAGAAATATATTCAGGACATAGTGTTGTTAAATCATATAATGGTGAAGAAGAGGCTTTAAAAGAATTTAATAAAATAAATGATAGATTATATGAATGTAATCGTAAGAGTCAATTCTTATCAGGTATTATGCAACCAATAATGTCATTTATAGGTAACTTTGGTTATGTAATGGTCTGTGTAGTAGGAGCACTACTAGTAATGAATAATTATATTACTTTTGGTGTTATAGTAGCTTTTATGATTTATGTAAGACTATTTACTAATCCATTATCACGTATTGCTCAAGCTTTAACTACAATGCAATCTGTAGGAGCAGCAGGAGAAAGAGTATTTGAATTCTTAGAAGAAGTTGAATTAAGTGATGAAAGTAATATTAAATCTAAATTAGATAGAGACAATGTTAAAGGTAATATTGAATTTAAAAATATTAAATTTGGTTACAGTAAAGATAAAACTATTATTAAGAATTTTACGGCTTCAGTTAAATCAGGAGATAAAATAGCTATTGTAGGGCCAACAGGAGCTGGTAAAACTACAATGGTTAACTTGCTTATGAAATTCTATGAAATAGATGAGGGAGATATCTTAATAGATGGAGTATCTATTAAAGATTTAACTAGATCTAATATTCATGAATTGTTTGATATGGTTTTACAAGATACTTGGTTATTTGAAGGATCCGTACGTGAAAACTTAGTATTTAATAATAAAGGTATTACTGATGATGATTTATGGAAAGTATGCAAAAATGTAGGAATAGATCACTTCATAAAAACATTACCAAAAGGTTTAGGTGCAAGTGTTGGAGATAGTAATACAATATCTTCTGGACAAAAACAGTTATTAACTATAGCCAGAGGTATGATTGAAGATGCACCTTTCTTAATACTTGATGAAGCGACAAGTAATGTTGATACTCGTACAGAAGAATTAGTACAAAAAGCAATGGATAAACTAACAGTAGGTAAAACAAGTTTTATTATTGCGCATAGATTAAGTACTATTAAAAATGCTGATTTAATTCTAGTAATGGATGAAGGAAATATAGTAGAGCAAGGAAAACATGAAGAGCTATTAAAGAAGAATGGTTTCTATGCTAAATTATATAACTCACAATTCCAAAAATAAGACTACTTAGGTAGTCTTTTTCATTTACTAAAAAACTAATCAATAGTATAATTAAATTAGAATGCATAATAGGTGATGATATGTTTAATAGAAAATTCTCATCTAATATACGTTTAAAAAGAAGAATGATTAGATCTACTATCATTCTTTTAGTGGTGTGTTTAGGATTAGGTTATTCTGCATTTACTACTAATCTAGGAATAAATGGAACACTTAATGTATCTAAATATAACCCAAAAATATATTGGGCTCTACAAGATAATGACAATAACAGTATAAATGAAACACTAGTCTTATCAAGTGAAGAAGTAACAGGTGTTGAGCAGGGAAATTTTGAACCTAATACTAATTTCATTAGTATTTCCCAAGTACCGTGGATAGCGACATATAATTATTCTTCTACTAGTAATAAAAGCTATAATGTAACAACAGTAAATATAGAAAAAGAAATAAGCCCTATATCAACAGCTTATTGGTTTTACGCAGTAGGATATAATGCATCAACATTTATTGCAAATTTAGAAAAACTTAATACTTTCCAATTAACAAATATGCATTCAATGTTTAGTTATACAGGATATAGTGCCACAACATGGACTGTCGGAGATTTAAGTGGATGGGATATTTCGCAAGTAACAGATATGTATAACATGTTTAGTAATGCAGGGGTAAGGGCCACAATTTTCAATTTAGATTTAAGTGGTTGGAACACATCAAAAGTAACAAGTATGAGTTATATGTTTGAGTGGGCAGGATATAATGCCACAACATGGACTGTCGGAGATTTAAGTGGTTGGAACACATCAAAAGTAACAAGTATGGAAAAAATATTTCAATATGCAGGACGTAGTGCTACAACATGGGATATTGGAGATTTAAGTGAATGGGACACCTCAAAAGTAACAGATATGAATAATATGTTTAACCATGCAGGATCTAATGCCATAACATGGAATATTGGAGACATAAGTGGGTGGACCACATCTCAAGTAACTGATATGAGTAATATGTTTAGTCACGTTGCAAGTAGAGCCACAACATTTAATTTAGATTTAAGTGAATGGGACACCTCAAAAGTAACAGATATGAATAATATGTTTAACTATGCAGCAGCTAATGCCACATCATGGAGTATAGGTGATTTAAGTGAATGGACCACATCTCAAGTAACTGACATGAGTTATATGTTTTCAGGTGCAGGAAATAATGCTATAATGTGGAACATAGGTGATTTAAGTGGATGGGACACATCCCAAGTTACAAATATGAGTTTTATGTTTAGCTATGCAGGTCTTAAGACACAAACATTTGATTTGAATTTAAGTGGATGGGACACATCCAAAGTAACAAATATGAATACTATGTTTTATCAAGCAGGATCAAATTCTACAACATTCAATTTGAATTTAAGTGGATGGAATACATCACAAGTAACAAATATGAGTTCTATGTTTAACTATGTAGGAAATAATATCACAAACTTCTCACTTACAATACCACAAACTAATGGTAATGGTATTAATAATGATACTACACATATGTATGGATCAACTACTTCAACTTATGCTAGTCCACCTAGTAGTAGAACATTTACTCTTGCTTCATCATGAATTTAACTGATAGTCATATGATAAAAGAATGATTACTCATTCTTTATTGTACATAACCAGTTTATTATAATCTTTTTGTATAAATGATAAAATAAAGTTAGAATGCATAATAGGTGATGATATGTTTAATAGAAAATTTTCATCTAATATACGTTTAAAAAGAAGAATGATTAGATCTACTATCATTCTTTTAGTAGTGTGTTTAGGTTTAGGTTATTCAGCATTTACTACTAATCTAGGAATAAGTGGAACCTTAAATGTTTCTGAATATGAAGGAAATACTCTTTATGGAGTATTGAAAAAAGCGGCTAATCAAGGCACATATGCAAAAGAATATACTGGACAACATCGTGATTCTTATACAGTAGAACCAACTAAAAAAATATATCATTGGTATGCGCCTAGTACTACTGCAGGAAATGCATTAGCAACCGAAATCCTAGATAAAAACAATGTTATTTTTGCAGATCAGTGTTGGCAAATGATAAGAACTACTGATACTGGTGGAGTAAAGATGATTTATAACGGAGAAGCAGAAAACAATCAATGTATTAATACTAGAGGTAATCATATAGGGTACAAAGCAGAAGATAGTACATTAATATATCCAACATATTATTATGGAACAAGTTATACGTATGATAAAGCAAATAATCTTTTTTCATTAGCCGGAACAATTACAACAGGTACAATACAACTAGGACAATATACATGTAGACAAACTACAAGTACAGGTACGTGTTCAACTCTATATATAGTTGATTCATATCGTAGTGGTGAATCCTACTATAATGTTACACCATTAAATAACACTACATCTTATTATCAGATTGGAGTTTCAAAATATAGTAACGACTGGCAAAATCTGAGCAACGTAGGCTATATGAATGGAACTAAATATTCAATTGGTGGAACGTCTCAATATTATAAAGAAAATTTCTCTCAAACTGAAACGTTATTCAATAATAGCGGATATTCTACATCATATTGGTTTGGAGAAGATATTACTTATTCATCTAATAATTATTCCTTAACTAATACATTTAAAATAACAAGTACAAGTCAATACTCTCAATTAGTTGGAAAATATACTTTAAAATTATCTAGTGAAAATGGTACTTCAACTAGTGCATATTATATAGTTGGAGCAACATCATCAAAAATATATTATGTAGAAATAAACAATGGTAATTTGCTCTCAGCATATGAACCTATTTTACTAGGTGATTCAATTACAGATAATGGAAATGGAACGTATACTGTTAATAACACTACACCTGTAAGTCTACTAACTTGGTATAATGGTCGTTCTACTAGTTGGGCAGGAAAGTATACATGTTTAGCACTGAATACTTGTGCTAATCCAAAATATATAGGATCTTTAGGCCCAGATAATTTTAAGTATATAAGCATAGATCCAAATGAAAAAATCCTAATTGCCAAATCGGCAAGCGGTTTAACACTAACTGATACTTTGTTAGTTAGAAAAGATGAATTAGTTATAAATCGAAGTAATTATAGTTCTTATAAATATACATGCAATACAACTAGTAATATTTGTACTGCAGAAACTATAAGAAGACTATATGGTATTTCTTCCGATGGTTATAATTATTTAGCTAATTATTACTATGGTTCTAGTGCAACATGGAATGGAACCAATTATACACTAGTTAATCCAGTACATTTCGATGAATATAACAGTACCAATTATCACTATAAATGTGATACGATAGGTACTACTACCTGTTCCAAAACATATTATATATATTATAAACATAGAGATGAAATAGATTACCATGTAGAACTACATGATGGTGCTGCCTCTATTTCTAATGCCTTTTCTAATGCATTTAGTTTAAACACTAGTGATTCACTTATAAAAGATCGTATTGAAAGATGGTATAGTAAATATTTGTTACCATATGATAATTATTTAGAAGATACAATATTTTGTAATAATAGAAATCCTGAAAACTATTGGACTGATACCAGTTATCCTTCATCTGACATTATGCCTTTCCAGGTCCCTGAAGATTTATCATGTCAAAAAAATACTGATAAATTTTGTACAAGTAATCCATCAGCGAGAATTAATTATAAAATTGGATTATTTACATATGAGGAAATGAATCTACTTAACAATAATCAAATAAGACGCACTGGCACTAATTATTGGTTAATGACTCCTATGGCATATGTTACCGAACTATTTGGTAATGGTGTTGATTCATTAGTAAATATTACTAGAAATACTGGAGATATCGTATTCCAATATGATGATGAAAAAGAACCAGCATCAACTACAAATCCAAATGGAATACGTCCAGCAATCTCTCTAAAGCCAGGAACTGAATATGTAAGTGGCACAGGTAGTATGGCTGACCCGTATATTGTAGAATAGACTTGATTTTTTCAATGAAATATGATATATTATAACCACAAAAGGAGATTCTTTAATAAATTAAGATTAATTGAATCTTCTTTTTTTATTGTCTTAATTTTGATATAATAAATTTGGTGAGAGGTATGAAGAGAAGTGAAGTAGATAGAACTAAACTTAGTCCTATGATGCAACAATATATGGAAATCAAAGATAAGTATGAAGACTCAATTATCTTCTTTCGTCTTGGAGATTTCTATGAAATGTTTTTTGATGATGCAATTACTGCTTCACGTGTTTTAGAACTTACTCTTACTGGTAAACAAGCAGGATTAGATGAGAGAGTTCCTATGTGTGGTATTCCTCATCATGCTTATATTTCATATTTAGATGAATTAATTGATAAAGGATATAAAGTAGCTATTTGTGAACAATTAGAAGATCCTAAAGAGACTAAAGGTATGGTTAAAAGGGATGTTATACAAGTAGTTACTAAAGGTACTAGATTAGATACTAATATAGATTCTAAAAGTAATAATTATATAGCTAATATCTGTTCATTTGACTATTGTTTTGGTATTAGTTATGCAGATATTTCTACTGGAGAAGTATATGCTACTTTAGTAGATGGAGATATTGATAAAGTAATTAAAGAAATAGTTAGAAATGGTTTTAGAGAAGTTATAGTTAGTGATAATACTGATAGAAGAATAGTAGATATTCTTAGAACTAATTATGATATTTTAGTATCTATTCAAAAAGAAGAGTTAGATGATAAAGACTATGATTATATTTATAAAAATATAGAAGATATTAGATTAATTACTACATTAAAGCATTTACTATATTACATTATTGAAACTAAGAAAGGTGACTTACATCACTTACAAGAATGTAATATAGTAAAATCTTCTGAATATTTAGAATTTGATACTAATACTAAGAATAATTTAGAATTAGTTGAAACTATTAGAAATAGAGATAGACAATATAGTTTATTATGGTTACTTGACAAATGTAAGACTGCAATGGGTAGTAGATATTTAAAACATAGTATTTTAAATCCCTTAACTGATAGAAAAGAATTGATGCGACGTTATGATTTAGTATCGTTACTACGTACTGAGTTTATTCTTAGAGATGATTTAATTAAATCATTAAATGAAGTATATGATTTAGAAAGATTAGTAGGAAGAATAAGTTATGGTAATTTGAATGCTAAAGATTTATTACAATTAAAAAGTTCTTTAAAAGAACTACCTACAATTAAAAAGATCTTAGAAGAATTAAAATATGATAAAACTATAGATACTTTTGATGAAGTATATAGTTTATTAGAGAAGACTATTAGAGAAGATGCTCCTTTTACATTACATGAAGGAGGATTAATAAAAACTGGTTATAATAGTGAGTTAGATGAATTAAAAAGTATTAGTAGTGGTTCTAAAGACTTTATTTTAGCTATGGAACAAGAAGAAAAGATGCGAACTGGTATTAAGAATTTAAAAGTAGGTTTTAACAAAGTATTTGGTTATTATATAGAAGTTAGTAAAGGACAAACTAATTTAGTTAAAGAAGAATGGGGTTATGAAAGAAAGCAAACTCTTGCGAATGCTGAAAGATATATTACTCCAGTATTAAAAGAGAAAGAGAATATTATTTTAGGTGCTGAAGAAAAAATTATTTCTCTTGAATATAAATTATTTATGGATATTAGAGAAGTAGTTAAAAGATATGTTAGTGATTTACAAAGAGTTGCTAAAGTAATTAGTGAAGTTGATATGTTACAAGCTTTCTCTATTGTAAGTGATCAATATAGTTTTGTTAGACCAGAACTTGTTAACGATAAAGAGATTGAGCTTATTGATTGTCGTCATCCAGTAGTAGAACAAGTTATTAGAGATAAATATATTCCTAATGATATTATTATGGATAAGAAAACTTCTATTCTTTTAATAACAGGTCCTAATATGGCTGGTAAATCTACTTATATGCGTCAATTAGGTATTACAGTTATAATGGCTCAGATTGGATGTTTTGTCCCTTGTAAGAAGGCTAAAATGCCTATTTTTGATAAGATATTTACAAGAATTGGAGCTAGTGATGACTTGGTAAGTGGTGAATCTACTTTTATGGTTGAAATGAAAGAAGCAAATACAGCTATTTCTGAAGCAACTCCTAATAGTTTAATATTATTTGATGAACTAGGTAGAGGTACTGCAACATATGATGGTATGAGTTTAGCTCAAGCTATTTTAGAGTATATTCATGATAAGATTGGAGCTAAGACATTATTCTCAACTCATTATCATGAATTAACTGCACTAGAGAAAGATTTAAAACATTTAAAGAATGTTCATGTCTCTGCAGTAGAAGAAAATGGTACTATTACTTTCTTACATAAAGTAAAATCAGGAGCAGTAGATAAAAGTTATGGTATACATGTAGCTAGTCTTGCTAAATTACCTAATAGTTTAATAGAAAGAGCTAATGATATTTTAAATGTTTATGAAAAGAAAAGTAAAAAGAATGAAACATTTACTCAAACTAGTCTATTCGAATTAATGGAAGATGAAATAGTAGAAGAAAAAAATGAAATAGAAGAAAAAATAAATAGTATTAATCCATTGGAAATGACTCCTATGGAAGCATTAAATTATTTATATGATTTAAAGAAAGAAATAAACAATAAAAAGTAAAAATATGATAAAATTAGGTAGGTGATACTAATGAAAAATCGTAGTGAATTAAGAGATATAATTATAAAGGTTTTATATCAAGCTAATTTATATGAAGAAGCTAATATTGAATATAATTACACTGATTTAATTAAAGAACAATTAGAAGTAGAAAATGAATTTGTAGATGCTTGCGTTAATGGTATAGATAAAAATAAAGATAAACTTATCGATAAAGCTAATAAGTATCTTAAAAAAGATTGGACAATTGATAGACTTAGTAAAGTAGATCAAGCTATTCTTTTATTAGGTATCTATGAATTACTATATACTGATACTCCTTCAGTAGTCGCAATAAATGAAGCTATTGAACTTAGTAAGAAATATAGTGATGAATCAGTAACTAAAATGATTAATGGAGTATTAGATAAGATATATCATGATGAAGAAAAATAGTAAGGAGTTGAGTCTATGAATGATAAATATATATCTGTAACTCAACTTACTAGATATATAAAGTATAAGATTGATAATGATGTTAATTTAAATGAAGTATTTTTAAAGGGAGAAATATCTAACTTTAAAGCTCATAGTAGAGGACATTTCTATTTTACTTTAAAAGATGAAGGTAGTAGAATTAATGCCATTATGTTTTCTAGTGCTACTAGAAGTGTAAAATTTGTACCACAAGATGGTATGAAAGTATTAGTAACTGGTAAAATAAGTGTTTTTGAAGCTACAGGACAATATCAAATATATGTTAATGAAATGCTAGAAGATGGAATTGGTAATTTATATATTGCTTACGAACAGTTAAAGAAAAAGTTACAAGAGGAAGGTTTATTTGATGAAAAGTACAAAAAACCTATTCCTAAAATACCAAATAAAGTAGGAGTAGTTACTGCACCTACAGGAGCTGCTATTAAAGATATTATTTCTACTATTAAAAGAAGATGGCCTCTTACTGAAATATATTTGTTTCCTGCTTTAGTTCAAGGAGAAGAAGCAAAAGAAGATATCGTAAAACAAATTGAAAAAGCTGATCAGTTTGGTTTAGATACATTAATTGTTGGTAGAGGAGGAGGTTCCATAGAAGATTTATGGGCCTTTAATGAAGAAATAGTAGCTAGAGCTATCTTTGATTGTAAAACACCAGTAATTAGTGCTGTAGGACATGAAATAGACTTTACAATAGCTGATTTTGTTGCTGATCTAAGAGCTCCTACACCTACAGGAGCTGCAGAGATGGCTGTTCCTCAATTAAGTGATGTAGATAAATATTTAAATCAAATAAATATTAGATTAAATAATACTATTGGTAATAAAATTAAGCAAAACAAAAGAAAACTAGCTGATTTAATGACTAGTAATATATTTAAAAACCCAATGATTATATATCAGACTAAAGAAATGATTTTTGATAATCTATTTGAAAGATTAAAGCATAGTACTATTAATTTAGTTAATTTAAAAAGCAAAAAACTAATTGAAATAAGAAGTTCTTATATTTTAAAAAGTCCATACAAATTACTAGATAACAAAGCTAATAAGTATTTAAACTTAGTTAGTAAATTAGAAACACTAAGTCCATTGCTTACTTTACAAAGAGGATATACAATGACTAAGAAGGATGGTAAAGTTGTTAGTAATTGTAAAAATCTTAAGAAAGGGGATAGCATCGAAGTTAATTTTAAGGATGGAAAGATCGATGCTGAAGTAGTATAAATGGATAGTGAAAACAATAAAAAAAAGTCAATTATAAAAATAGTAACTATAATAATTCTAATAATTAGTTTTTTTAATGTCATTTATATAATGCATTATGAAATAACTATTGTTGCCGGGCGTAGTGCTGGTTGTTGTGAGATGGCAGATGATACTGAAAAAGAAAAGTATGATAAAAAAATAGCTTATGAAGAAGGTCAAAAAAGAGCTGCATTTGCTGAAGCAAAACTTGAAGAAACTAAACCTATATGTTCTAAAATTGGGATTATGTGTTTGATTGGTTTAATTGTTACCTTCATAGCTAGTTTTGTAAAAAAAGAAATTAAAAATACTAAGGTATTAATTGGTATTTCAATAGCTCTTAATATCTTTTTTATACTTTTAGAACTATGAGTTTAGATTATTAAGTCAAGTAGAGGAGTGATAAAATGGCTGAAAAGAAAGAAAAAGAATTAAGTTTTGAAGAAAGTATCGAAAAATTAGAAGAAATAGTAAAGAAATTAGAAGTAGGTGATGTACCTCTAGATGATGCTATTGATGAATTTAATAAAGCTATGAAATTAGCTAAATCATGTGATGAAAAATTAAAAAAAGCAGAAGAATCAATTACTAAATTAGTAAAAGATAATGGAGATGTAGTTGATTTCCAAGTAGAAGAATAAAAAAGAAGGATTAAATTAATCCTTCTTTTATTAATAAATTACATGCTATTTCAAATTCTTCTTCACTAGCTAAAGGTATAATACTATCTCCTTTAATTTTTCTAATCATTGTATCTTCTTCATCTTCTAAATTAGATAAATATAAGTAAGAGGTATCTTTATGTTTTACTTCTTTAAGAATTACATAATTATTGTTATTTATCTCAACAATTTCTACATCTTTCATAAATTCTTACCTCCATCTTCTAGAACATTTTCTTCAGATAATTCTTCATGCATATCATCTAATTCATTACTATTTGCACTATTCATTAATCTAGTTTTAGTATTTTTCAAAAATTTAGAATGATCTTCATAACCAGAATATTTTTCTTTCTGATTTTGTAAAAATTGATCATAAGAATCATATCCCAATTCTGTTTCTTGTAAAACTCTATTCATTTGATCTTCATCATCAGTAAAGTTCTGTGCTTCTATTGCACTATTAGTAAGGGATACAGCTAATTTTTTATCAGCTTCACTATCAATATAATCTCCTAATGCTTCATAATCAAGATATATCTCATTAGTAGTACCATCTACATGATGAGTTGCAGGATAGAAAACATCTTCCATATATTGATCTAATAAAGTACCATACAAAGCATTTTCTTGAATAGCTTGGCTCATATTATTATAAACTTGATTACCTGCTAAAGTTACTCCAACAGTAACTGTAACTAATACAGCCATACTTCTAATAAATTTCTTTTTATCTATTTTTACACGTTTCTTTTGTCTTTTTACCGGTTCTCCTTGTAAAGATTTACGGCGCATTTCCTCGTATAATCTTTCATCAGCTGGTTTTTCATAAACATACTTATCCATATACACACCTCTATAATAAATATACTTAAAAATACTAAATAAGTCAAATAAACAACGTATAATTATGTCGTATTTGGTCATAATAGTATTGAGGTGTAAATATGAAGAAAAAACTAATAATACTTCTAATACTAGTTTTATTACCTTTTAATATATATGCTTATTCTGATAGAATCATCGTAAGTGGTGAAACTATTGGAATGGAACTTCATTCTAAAGGTGTATATGTAGTTGGATATTATAAAGTTAATAATAAATATATTTCAAAAGATGCTGGATTTAAAATAGGAGACGTTATTACTGAAATTAATAATACTAAAGTAAATAATATAGATGAGTTAAATACAATTATTAATGCTCCAGGTAATTATAAATTTAAAGTATTAAGAAATAATCAAACTAAAATAATTAATATTGATTTAGAAAAAGAAAATAATTTAATTAAAACGGGATTATACGTAAAAGATCAAGTAAATGGAATTGGTACTTTATCTTATATTGATCCGGGAACAAGAATTTTTGGTTCTTTAGGACATGAAGTTATAGAAAGTGCAAGTCAAAATAAATTTGAAATAGAAAATGGTAATATATATAAAGCTGAAGTACAAGAAATAACTAAAAGTAATAATGGATTAGCTGGTTCTAAGAATGCTATTATAGATAAAGAAAATGAAATTGGTAATATAAGTAATAATAGTATTACAGGAATCTATGGTAAATACAAAGATAATTTAGATAATTATAATACAATGGAAATTGCTACTAAAGAAGAAATAAAACAAGGAGAAGCTTATATTAGAACTGTCTTAGAAAATAATAAGGTAGAGGATTTTAAAATAAATATTATAACTATTGAAGACGATTTAACTAAGAATATTTTATTTGAAATAATTGATGAAAAACTACTTAATAAAGCTGGTGGAATTGTTCAAGGTATGAGTGGTTCTCCAATAATTCAAAATAATAAAATTGTTGGTGTAGTTAATTATGTACTAGTAAATGATGTAAATAAGGGGTACGGTATTTTTATCACTACGATGTTAGAAGAAGGAGATAAGAGTAATTCTTAACTCTTTTTTATTGAAAAAAAACAATTATTATTATAAAATTAAAGAGAATAGGAAGTGGTAAAATGTATATTGATTTAGTAGTTTTATTAATACTATTAATTCTAGTAGTATTTTATTTTAATAAATTTCATTCATATGTCTTATTTATAGGAATAGTAGATATAGCTTTAAGAATATTAGCTTTTATTAAAGATAATATTCCAATTAAAGATGTTTCTAATATGATTAGTGATTACCTTCCTGGAAGTATTATTGATCTTATTAATAAATATACAAGTGATTGGGAAGTAGTGAATTTAATTTTACGCTGGGCTTTTGTAGGTATAATGATTATCTTCCTATATTATGTTACTAAAATATTTATAAAGAAAAAAAGAATCTAGAAGAAACGACATTTTAGTCGTTTTTTTATTTATATACTTATTATGGTGATTATATGTATATAGAATTTATATTTACACTTAATTTTTTATTAGATTTTATTATTTTATATGGTACTAAGAGATTATTAAAACTAAATAGTAATCTTTTTAGAATAACTCTAAGTAGTATTATTGGTTCTTTAACTACTTTTATTTTATATATAGAAGTAAATAGTTTAGAGTTAATAATTATAAAAATAATAATTAGTTTATTAATGATACTAATTAGTTTTGGATTAAAAAAGATATTAAAGAATACTAGCTACTTTTATTTACTTAGTATTATTCTAGGAGGAAGTATCTATTTACTTAATTTAAATAAAAATAAATATTATTTGTATTATTTGATAATTTTAACTCCTATATTTATCTATTTAATTGTAAAGGAATTAATAAATTTAAGAATTAATTATCATGATAAATATCAAGTAACAATTTATTACCAGAATAAGAAATATAATTTAATAGGTTTTATTGATACTGGTAATAGATTAATAAGTCCAATTAGTAAAAAGGGAATAATATTAGTTAATTTAAATATAATAATAAAAGAAGTAATCTATATACCCTATAAAGCACTTAATAGTACTGGTTTAATTCCTTGTATTAAGCCTGATAGATTATATATTAATAACCAAGAATTTGATAATTATTTAATAGGAATAGCTAAAGATAAATTTTCTCTTAATGGAGAAGATTGTATATTACCAAATAAATTAAAGGAGGATTTATGTATAAATTAATTAAATTATTTAAAAAAATATTTTATAAAGTAGGAAGTGTTTTCTATGTAGGAGCAACTGATATATTACCTGAACCTTTAACTAGAGAAGAGGAAGAATATCTTGTTAAGTTAAAAGATGAAGGAAATTTAAAAGCAAAAGATAAATTAATAGAACATAACTTACGGCTAGTTGTCTTTTTAGCTAAAAAATATGAAAATACAGGAGTAGACTTAGAAGATTTAGTAAGTATTGGTAGTATAGGCTTAATAAAAGGAATTAATACTTTTAGTAGTAATAAAAATATTAAATTAGCTACTTATTGCTCTAGATGTATTGATAATGAAATATTAATGTATTTGCGTAAGAATAAAAAGATAAAGAATGAGGTAAGTATAGATCAGACTTTATCTTATGATACAGATGGTAATGAATTAAGATTAGAAGATATTATAGGTACAGATAAAGATGATATAGCTAAAGAAATAGAAATTAACGATGACAAAGATTTGATTATTAGAGAAATATTATCTTTAAAAGCTAGAGATAGAGAAATAATGATACTTAGATATGGTTTATTAGGTAATAATGAGTATACTCAAAAAGAAGTTGCAGATAAGTTAAATATTTCTCAAAGTTATATATCTAGAATTGAGAAGAAAGTTATTAAGAAATTACAATTATTAATTAATAATTAAAAAAAGAAGAATTTAATTCTTCTTTTCTATGTATAATTCTTCTAATACTTGATAATTATAATTATGTAACTTATCAATAATAGAATCATCTATTAAAGTAGTATAAGTAATTTGTTCATCATACTTTTTATCAATTATATCGTAATTAGTTAAAAGATAATTAATTTGTTTTTCATCATTATAATTAAAATTGATTGATACTTTATAACCTTTTATTAATTCAGTATAATTAGCTAATTTTAAAGCTTCTGTAACTGCTTTAGTATAAGCTCTAATTAAACCACCAGCACCTAGTTTAATACCTCCAAAGTATCTTACTACAACTATTAATATATTATTCAATTTTTCTTTTTCTAAAACATTTAAAATAGGTGCTCCAGCAGTACCAGTAGGTTCTCCATCATCTGATGATTTCTTATATTCATTATAAATATATCCATAACAATAATGAGTAGCTTTAGGATATGATTCTTTTATTTCTTCAAGAATAGAACTAATATCATTAGAGTTTAATTTATAAACTAAAGCAATAAATCTAGAATTCTTAATAATTATCTCGTTAATAATATTTTCTTTAATGGTTTTCATCAAATCACCTAATAATATTATACTAGATAAATATTTTTAAGAAAATGTTTAATTATTATTTCAAAAACTAATTTACATGATATAATGTATTAGTAGGAGGTATATATGATACGAAAAATAAAAGATAAAGAAGTAGATTTTGTTAGTTTAAATCATATTTTAAAAACTGGTAAAAAATTAATTAATATCGGTTATTTTATGGCCATTGTTTGTTTAGTACTTTTAGGTACTTATTTAATAAAAGAATGGCAATTACTAAAATATATAGGAGAATTCTTAGTAGTAATATCACCAATATTTATTGGATTCTTAATAGCTTGGTTCTTTGATCCACTAGTAGATTGGATGCAGACTAAGAAATTACCTAGAGTAGTTGGATGTATAATAGTATATATTTTACTTATCGGCGTAATGTTTTTAATTTCATATCTATTTATTCCATCTTTAATTACACAAGTTAAAGATTTTGTTAGAGTAGCACCAACTATTTTTGAGGAAATAACTGATTTTGCTTTAAATTTAGTAAAAACATTTGATAGTGGTAATTTAGTAAAAACTGCTGAAGTTAAATCAGAGATAACTAATTATGTTACTAATTTAGGTTTAAGTATCGGAGCTGATTTACCTAAATATATCTTAACAGCTGGTAAATCTATTATTAGTGGGGGAGTAAACTTTGTCTTAGGTTTAATGATTGGTTTCTACTTATTATTTGATTTTGATAAAGTAAATGCTAATATATTTAAGTTTATACCAAAAGATTGGCAAGAAGGATATATTGAATTAACTCATAGAATTAACACTTCATTAAGAAGTTATGTTCAAGGAGTATTACTAGTAATGTTATTAGTATTCTTAACACAAAGTATTGGATTAACTCTAGCTGGATTAGAAGCTCCAATACTATTCGCATTATTCTGTGCTGTTACTGATATTATTCCATATTTTGGACCATATATTGGAGCTATACCCGCAATTATTGTTGGATTTACAATTAGTCCAGTTACAGGAGTATGTGTAATTATTTCAATATTAGTAGTACAATTATTAGAAAATAATTTCTATCAACCATTAATTATGGGTCATACAATGAAGTTACATCCAGTAACAATTATGGCAGGACTATTGATTTTTGGACATTTCTTTGGTATATTAGGAATGGTTATCGCAACACCAGCAATTGCTTGTATCAAAGTATTTGCTACATTCTTCAATGAGAAGTTTGGATGGATAGAAAAGATAACTGAAAGTTAATATATATAAAACTAAGATAAAAGATGAGTACAATAAGTAATTATTTAAAGAGAGTTAACGTTGGTGGAAGTTAATAATAATCTTATTGGAAGCTACTTTTGGAGTTTTATCGGTGAAAATCGTTAAAAGTAATTAAGACCAAGATAGGATGGTACCGGGCAAAATGTCCTCCTAGCTATGGTCTTTTATTTGTAAAGGAGAATAAAAATGAAAATATTTGTAATTGGTGGGAAGGCTAAAAGTGGTAAAAGTACCTTTGGAGAATATCTAAGAGAGGAATTAAAGGATTATGGTCATAAACCTTGTGTAATGCATATTACAGGACCATTATATGGTTATGCTAGAAATTACTTTAATTGGGATGAAGGAGAAGAAAAACCTAGAGAATTTTTACAAAAAATGGGAATTGAAATAATAAAAGAAAAGATGGGTAAAAAGACATTCCTTATAGATAGGTTATTTGAAGATATAGAAATATTATCTAATTTCTTTGATACTTTTATTATTACTGATGCAAGATTAGTAGATGAATTCGATGCCATAAGTAGTAAATACTTAGATGTAGTATTAATTAAATTAGAAAGAGAAAACTATGATGATCAATTAACTGAAGAAGAAGCTAATCATATTACAGAAAAAGAAATAGAGTATTATAAAGACTTTGATTATGTAATTCAAAATAAGAGTCTTAAAGGATTAAAAGAAGCAGCTGTTGAGCTAATTAGAAATGAAGAAACGGGTGAGTAGGATGAATAAATTAATCGCAGTAGTTGGTATGAGTGGTACTGGAAAAGGTGTTATAACTGAATACTTAGAAAGTATTGGTTGGACTAAACTATACTTTGGTGGTATTACTTATAAATTAATGGAAGAGGCTGGAATTGAGCGTACAGAAGATGGTAAAAGTGAAAAAGAATTTCGTGAAAAATTAAGAAAAGAACATGGACCAGAATGTTATGCAAAATTCTTAGAACCAGAAATAAGAGAAGCAATAGAAAAAGAAAATGTTGTCTTAGATGGTTTATATTCTTGGTATGAATATACTTATTTGATAGAGAAATTTGAAAATTTAAAATTAATCTGTGTCATAACAGATAAAGATATTAGATATAGTCGTGTCGCGGAACGTCCTGATCGTCCATTTGATGCGGAAGCTATTAGATATAGAGATATTTCAGAAATAGAAAATCTATATAAAGGAGGCCCAATTGCCTTTGCTGATTACTATATCTTAAATAATGGTACGAAAGAAGAAGCAATTGAAAGATTAAAAGAAATACTTGAAAAGGATGTGTAAATATGAAATATATGACTCATAACGATATAAGAGAAATGTGGTTTAAATACTTTGTAAATAAAGGCCACAAAATTTTTGATAGTGCACCATTAGTTCCAATTAATGATGATAGTTTATTATGGGTAAATGCAGGTGTTACTCCTTTAAAAAAATACTTTGATGGAAGTGAAATTCCTGATAGTAGAAGATTAGTTAGTATTCAAAAATGTATTCGTACTAATGATATTGAAAACGTTGGTATTACAAAGAGACATCAAACTTTCTTTGAAATGATGGGTAACTTTAGTGTAGGAGATTATTTTAAAGAAGAAGCAATAGAATTTTCATTTGAAATGTTAACTAGTCCAGAATATTTTGGTATTGATAAAGATTTATTATATGTATCAGTATATCCTGATGATGATGTAGCTTTTGATAAATGGGTAGAAGTAGGAATTGCTGAAGATCATATCGCAAGACTTGAAGAAAACTATTGGGAAATAGGAGAAGGCCCTTGTGGACCAGATTCTGAAATATTCTTTGATAGAGGACCTGAATTTGATCCAGATGGAGATGCTTTAGAAAAATTCTTCAAAGATGAAGATCAAGAAAGATATGTAGAAATTTGGAATAATGTCTTCTCTCAATTTAATTCAAAAGAAGGAGTAGATAGAAAAGATTATCAAGAATTACCAAGTAAGAATATTGATACAGGTGCAGGGTTAGAAAGATGGTGTTGTATCTTCCAAGGAGTAGATTCTAACTTTGAAACTGATTTGTTTAAACCAATAATTAAACATATTGAAGAATTAGCTACTGTACCATATGAAGGACAAAAAGAATTTAAAATAATAGCTGATCATATAAGAGCAATTACTTTTGCTATCGCAGATGGAGCTTGTTTTGAAAATGTAGGTAGAGGTTATGTTCTTAGAAGATTATTAAGAAGAAGTGTTAGATTTGGAAAAGCAATAGGAATGGAAAGTCCATTTATGTATAAAATAGTTTCTGATGTAGTAGATGTAATGAAAGATGCTTATCCTTATTTAGTAGAAAGAAGAGCAGAAGTAGAAGCTACTGTTCTAGAGGAAGAACAATTATTCTTAAAAACACTAGAAGCTGGTGAAAGAAGATTAAAAGAATTAGTAGAAGAATCTAATGATGGATATATAAGTGGAGAAGAAGCTTTCAAATTATATGATACATATGGATTCCCATTTGAGTTAACTGAAGAATATCTAGAAGATTTAGGATATAGAGTATCTAAAGAAGAATTTGATAAATATATGGATGCTCAAAAAGAATTAGCTAGAAAGAATGCTAAAAACACTTCTGCAATGGCTAGTCAAAAGAAAGTATTATTAGATTTTACTGAACCATCTGAATTTGTATATAATACTTATCGTTTAAAAAGTAAAGTACAAGCAATATTCTCTAAAGATGAGATGGTTAAAAGTATAGATCATGATACATATATATCAGTTGAAAGAACATGTTTCTATGCTGAATCAGGTGGACAAGTTAGTGATACTGGAATGATTATTGGTAAGAACTTTAAAGCTCATGTAATTGATGTATTTAAGGCTCCTAATGGTCAACATATTCATAAAGTTAAATTACTTGATGGAGTAATTACTGTAGGTGATGAATGTGAATTAGTAATTGATAAAGATAGAAGAAAGAGAATTGAATCAGATCACTCAAGTGTTCATATCTTACAATATTCTCTACAACAAGTAGTATCTAATACTATTAAACAAGCTGGTAGTTATGTAGATGATGAAAGATTAAGATTTGACTTTACTTATTCTGGTAAAATGACTGATCAAAAAATTCTTGAAGTAGAAGAATTTGCTAATGACATGATTCATGAAGATTTAATAGTATCTACAGAAATAATGCCTATAGATAAGGCTAAAAAACTTGGTGCTATGGCCTTATTTAATGAAAAATATGGTGATGAAGTTAGAGTTGTTAAGATTGGTAAATCAATTGAACTTTGTGGAGGTACACATGCTTCTAATACTAAAGAAATAGGTAATTTAGCAGTATACTCATGTGAATCAAAAGGAAGTAACGTTTATCGTATCGAAGCAGCTACTGGTCCAAAGATTGAACCAATTATTGAAGAAACAATAAAGCCATATAACGATGAAAAAATCAAATTACTAATGAAAGCTCGTGAAATACTAGAAGAAGCAAAAAAAGATGGTATGAGATTAGAATTTGATGTAGATATAAATGATTCACAACCAGAATCATATAAAGATATTATTTATAGTAAAAACGAACTACAATATGTTCATCAAGAAGTAAAAGAATTAGAAAAGAAATATTATGATTTAAAAGAAAAAGAAACTCTACAAAATTTAGATATCTATCGTGAACAAATAAAAGAAATAAATGGAGTAGAAACATTAATCATGGAAGTTAAGAATAAAGATCTTAATATTCTTAAAAGTATAGCTGATACTATTATGAATGAAATGAAAAATGGATTTATCTTCTTAATGAATGTTAAAGACGATAAAAGTATTAACTTCATCGCAAAAAGTAACTCATTCGTTCATGCAGGGGAAATAGTAAAAGATGCTTCACTAAGATCTGAAGGAAATGGTGGAGGTAATCCAAAGTTTGCTCAAGGTGGAGGAAAAACTGCAAGTAAAACAAAAGAAATTGTTGAACATATTATAAAGGTTATAAAAGAACATGAATAATAATTATTTATTAGAATGTACTGATTCCCTTGCCATGGAACAAGAACAAACTAAAATAATTAAAGATAATAAATTTAATAAAGCAAATATAGTTAAATATGATCTAGAAGAGTCAGAATTATCTCAAGCTTTAGAAGATTTAGATACTTATGGTTTATTTACTAGTCAAAAAGTAATCATATTAAAAAATATTGAATCACTTAAGTATGATGATTATAAAGGAGACTTCGAACACTTTTTTAAGTATTTAGATAATCCCAATCCAGATAATTTATTATTAATAGAAGTTAATAAATTAAGTAGTAATTCTAAAATAGGTAAAGTATTAAAAGATAAATGTCAATATATTAAAGTAGAAATGAATACTAAAAATTATATTAGACAACAATTTAGAGATTATGAAATTGACAGTAATGCAATTAACTTATTAGATGAATACTGTTTAGGAGATATATCTAAAATTTATAATGAATGTCTAAAACTAAAAGATTATAAGTTTGAAGAAAAAGTTATTACTGAAGATGATATAAAAGAAATAGTTAATAAAAAACTAGGTGATTCCAAAGACTTAACTTTCTCATTCTCTAGAAGTATAGCTTTAAGAGATAAAAAAGGAGCTTTAAAAAGATATAAAGAATTATTATCTTATAACTTTGAACCTATAAGTATAATTGGTTTATTATCAAGTCAAATAAGAATAATATATCAAGTAAAACTATTAGAGAAAGAAAGATTATCTGATCATGAAATAGCTAATATATTAGAAGAAAAATCTGATTATCGTATTACTAAAACTAGAGAATTAACTAAGTTATATACTGATGAAAGTTTATTAAGCTTACTTCAAGAATTAAGTGATATAGATTATAAAATAAAAACAACTGATTTGGATGCAAATGCTTTACTTGAAATGTTTATTATTAATTTATAAAGAATAGGAAAACTATTCTTTTTTTAATACTATTATGTTATAATTTTCTTATAATAGGTGATGATATGTTTAATAGAAAGTTTTCATCTAATATACGTAGAAGAAAGAGAATGATTAAAAGTACTATCATTCTTTTAGTAGTGTTCTTATCTATTGGTTATTCAGCATTCTCTAGTAATCTAGGAATAAATGGAACTCTTAATGTATCTAAATATGATCAAACTCTATATGGAGTATTAGAAAAAGCAGTTAGTAAGGGATATGCTCAAGAATATACGGGAGAACATCATGATTCATTTACTGAAGAACCATCTCAAAAGATATATCATTGGTTGGATAACAGTGTTAATACACTAACAATTCAAAGCAAGGATAACGTTATATTTGCAGATCATTGCTGGCAAATGATAAGAACAACAGATACCGGTGGAGTAAAGATGGTTTATAATGGTGAAGCAGAAGATGGTAAATGTCTAAATACAAGAGGTAATCATGTTGGGTATGCCAGAAAAGATACACAATCAATGTCTACAGCATACTATTATGGGACAGATTATACTTATGATAAAACGCATAATACATTTAGTTTAAGTGGAACAATCACAACTGGAACAATCCAACCCGGACAATACACATGCAAACAAATCACAAGTACTGGAACTTGTACTACACTTTACCTAGTAGATACATTATCAAGTGGAACAACTTATTATGTTCTACAATTAAATGCTAATTCACATTATTCCCAATTTGGGAGACTGCAATATAATGTGAATTCTAACTCACCAGCTAATGTAGGATATATGTATAACACGGTTTATCCATCTAATCTTATGAATTCTTTAATTGAGCCAATGATTTCAAATGAAAGCCAAATAAGCACATCATATTATTATGCGGACTCATATGATTATAATGAAACTAATACTAATGAATATACATTAACAAATCCATATCAAATTTCTTCATCGGATGATTATGCATCACTAGTGGGAAAATATACTCTAAGAAGTACATCAAGTACATATTCAAACACATCAATTTATTATATTGCGGCTGTAGGGTGGTATTGGATGTATTCTATAGAATTAGAAGATGGAAACAATTTAGCTTATTATAACTCTTCATATACATATGGAGATAGTTACACTGATAATGGGGATGGAACATACACAATCAATAACCCAACAACAATAAATAAAATTGATTATACCGATGAAATTATGATGAATAAATATATTTGTAAAGACGCTATTAATAATACTTGTAGTGATGTATGGCATTCTACTGAAAATTTTGACAGTAATCCTAGATATTTATATTACTTTAAGTCATCAGATATATATAAATTTGCTAAAGGGTATGTATATAATCCAGAAACAGGGAAATACACTTTAGATAGCGATAATGTAACATTATGGGATACTCATACCACTGATAGCGAAGATAGCATAAGTACACATCACTATACATGTTTTAATGTCTCCGGAGAATGTAGTACTATTTCATATGTTTTTCATGCAAGTATTGGGAAATTGTATTATATTAATCTAACTGGGGGAAAAAGTGTAGAAGACGCACAAAATGAAATGCTATTGAATAATAATATAAACCAAATAAATTCTACAATAAAAATAGGAATAGATGCTTGGTACAAGAAATATATGACGATGTATACGAGTGCACTAGAAGATACAATATTTTGTAATGACCGAAGTATAAGAAACATAGGAGGATGGAATCCAGATGAAGGAAATGTAACATCAGCTTTAGAGTTTAACGGCTATAATAATAATATGAGTTGCAGTAATATAACAGATAAATTCAGTTTAGCAAACAGTAATGCACAATTAACATATCCAGTAGGATTGTTAAACTATTCAGAAGCTAAATTAGTAAATGCTTATAAAGTATTAAAAACAGGACAGGACTGGTGGCTCAACTCACCTTATGATTTCTCATTTGACAGAGCTCTAGTACTTACAGTAGGCACTTACGGTTATAGTACCAACGATGCAGATCATGATTATGGAGTTCGTCCCACGATTTCTCTGAAACCAGGGACTGAATATAAGGCTGGCGATGGAAGTATGGAAAATCCATATATTGTGGAGTAAAAAAATGATATAAATTAATATATCATTTTTTTAGTTTTTCTAATCTTTCATAGATTTCTTTTATATTTTTTTCATAACCAATATCTTTTGGTTGATAATATTTTTTATCCTTTATTTTATCTGGAAGATATTGTTGTTTTACAAATGCTCCTGGATAGTCGTGTGGGTATTTGTAGCCACTATCTGGGATGTTTTTTAAGTGATTTGGTAAATTACCTGTATTACCTTTTTCTATGTCTGCTAGAGCTTCATCAAAAGCTATATGAGCAGTATTAGATTTAGGAGATAGTGCCATTTCTGTTACTATTGTACCCAGTGGTATTCTGGCTTCTGGTAGACCAGTTCTTTCAGCTGCATTAATAGCTGCATCTAATCTAGGTCCTATTGCTGGATTAGCTAATCCTATATCTTCATAAGCTATAACACTTAATCTTCTGTAAATTGATTCTAAATCTCCCTCAGTTACTAATCTTGCTAAATAGTGAAGAGATGCATTTACATCGCTACCTCTAATAGACTTTTGTAATCCGCTTAACACATCATAATGTCCATCTCCATTTTTATCTGAGAAGAATACTGGTTTACTATTTATACTTTTTACTACTTCTTCAGTTACTTTTTTATCATCAGTAGAGTAGTAAGATATTTCTAGTAAGTTATAAGCAAATCTTAAGTCATTTCCAGAGAGTTTTGCTATTAACTTAATACTTTTATCATCTATCTTAATTCCCTCTAAATCAGGGTGCTTTATGGCCTTTTTAAGGCCCTTTATTATATCATCTTGTTCTAACTCATGTAATTCAAATAATTGGCATCTACTTCTAATAGCTGGATTAATAGAATGATATGGATTACTAGTAGTCATTCCTATTAAAGTAATTAAACCACTTTCTAATTGAGGTAATAAGATATCTTGTTTATCTTTATTAAGTCTATGTATCTCATCCATTATTAATACTATTTCTCCATACATCTTAGCTTCTTCTATAACAATATCTAAATCTTTCTTAGTATTAATAGTAGCATTTAACATTCTATATCTAACATCTAAATCATGTACTAATGCATTCGCAATACTAGTCTTACCAATTCCTGGAGGACCATATAGTATCATAGAAAATAATTTCTTATTCTTAACTAAATTAGTAAGTATTTTTCCTTTACCAATTAAATGTTCTTGTCCTAATACATCTTTTAATGATTCAGGTGCTAATTTTAAAGCTAATGGTTTATTCATATTAATCACCACTTATATTTTATCAAAGATTAGAATTATTGTAAAAATAATGTTATAATTATAATAGGTGATTAGTATGGATATAGAAACTGCTATAGAAGATTTCTTAAATTACTGTATATTTGAAAAAGGATTATCTGATCGTACTAAATCATCTTACAAGAATGATTTAGAAGTATATAGAGATTATTTAAAGAATAAACATATTACTAATATAAATAATATAAGTAGTAATGATATTAAAAACTTCTTAAAAGATAGATCTGAAGAAGAAACAACTACAGTAGCTCATAATTTAACAGTAATTAAAAACTTTCATAAATATCTATTAAAAGAAAAACTGGTTAAAGAAGATGTATCTGAATTTATAGATAGACCTAAATTAAAGAAAGCTCTTCCTAAAGCTCTTAGTATTGATGATATTGATAATTTACTTGATATTAAACTAGATACGGCATTTGACTATAGAAATAAAGCTATGTTAGAATTAATGTATGGATGTGGTTTACGAGTAAGTGAACTAGTTAATTTAGAAATTAATGATATTGATATGATTAATTGTATTATTAGAGTATCAGGAAAAGGAAGTAAGGAAAGAGATATTCCATTAGGTGAATATTCTATCTATTATCTTCAAGAGTATTTAGATAGAAGAGATTCTTTATTAAAGAAAAGAACTTGTAATAAGCTATTTCTAAATAATCATGGACAAGGTATGACTAGACAAGGATTTTTTAAAAACTTAAAATCTATCTTAGAAGAAAAAGGATTAAATCCTAATATTTCTCCTCATACTTTGAGACATAGTTTTGCAACTCATTTAGTAAATAAAGGAGCAGATCTTAGAAGTGTCCAAGAAATGTTAGGACATTCTGATATATCTACTACTAAGATATATACTAAAGTTAGTGATGAAAAAGTAATTGATGATTATAATGAATATCACTTAAGGAGTAATAAAAATGGCTAAAAAAGAAATTATTAAATTAGTTATATATATAATATGTGTTCCATTATCTTTAGTTTTTTATTATACTTTTTTGCCATTAACTAAGCCAATGAGTAGAGGATGGGGTGCAGAAGATATTATTCCTTTACCAAAACATATATTAATAATTATTTGTATTATTTGGTCATTAATTTTTACTTTTTTAACAATTAAAAAAATAATAATAATTAAATCGAATAAATAGGAGTAAATATGAAAAAAGAAACAAAAAAAATAATTATGTATATAATTTTAATGATTGTTGATGCAGTTGTTTGGTTAATTAGTCCAATGATTCTACCAGCTGGTGCTTTTAGAACTACAAGGTATTGTTCATGGAATGGACCTTGCGTTGAACCTAAACCAATGATAGGAACTATCACAACTATTATATTAATAATTATTTTTATAGTACTATTAATATTATTGATTAAAACTATTATAGATATGAAGAAAAAATAAAGGAGTGTCTTTATGAAATTTAAAAGAATATTTTTATTAGTATTAGATTCTCTAGGAGTAGGGGAGACAGCTGATGCGGCTAATTACGGTGATACTGGAGCTAATACTTTAGGACATATTAATGAGACAGAAAATTTATTTGTTCCTAACTTAAAAAAAATTGGTTTCTTAGATACACTTAATATGAGTGATAACGATAATGTAGATGCTTATTACACAATAGCTAAGCCAATTAATGCTGGAAAAGACTCCGTTAATGGTCATTACGAAATAGTAGGGCTAAAGAATGAAGTACCATTTAAAGCATATAATGAAGGTTTTACATATGAAATACTAGCTAGTATAGAAAATATTACCGGCCGTTCTGTCATTGGTAATGTGTGTTCTAACGATGATTCAGTTATTCAAGAATTAGGAGAAAGACAATATAATTATGGATCTTTAATAGTTTATACTTCAGCTGATTCAGACTTACAAATAGCAGCTCATGAAGATTGTATACCTATAGCTACACTACATGAATATTGTGAAAAAATCAGAAGTGAATCACTTAGACGTAATTGGAGAATAGCTCGTATTATAGCTAGACCATTTACAGGAACTCCAGGAAATTATAAATTGATAAATAACTGTCGTAAAGACTTTTCTATGAAACCTCCAAAACGTACTATATTAGATCGTTTAGATGAAAATAACTATAGTGTTATTGGAATAGGGAAGATAAATGATATTTTTGATGGACAAGGTATCAATAAGAATATAAAAGCTACTAGTAATTCAGAAGCAATTAATAAATTAATGGATATAATTGATAAAAAGTTTATGGGACTATGTATGGTTAATTTATGTGATTTTGATTCTTTATATGGTCATACTAGAGATGTAGAAGGTTATGCTAGAGCTATTGAAGAATTAGATGTAGATATCTCTATTATAATTAATAAATTAGAATTAGAGGATTTATTAATTATTACTGCTGATCATGGTAATGACCCTACTTTCAGTGGTAATGGCCATACTAGAGAAAATGTTCCTGTAATAATATATAGTAGAAATTTTAAAGAACCAAAAAAGCTTGCTCCATTTGAAACAATAGCTAATATAGGAGCAACTATCGCAGATAACTTTGATATTTCAAAACCTGAAATAGGAGAAAGTATTTTAGAAATATTAGAATAAAGTAGGGGAGTAATTAAAAGAAGAGGTCTATTCCCCTTCTTTTTGTTTTTGAATTATTTCTAAATCTGTTTCGGAAGTAACTTCATATACTTCATCACTTATGACTCCTGAGTCATCTTCAAAAGATAACTGAGTATCGTCATCATCATCAGTTTTATTATCATGATACTCCCCCTCTTCATTATATATTTTTACTTTTGTATTATCCCTATCAATTTCTATAGTAATTACCTCCTTATATAATAGTATGGATAATTATCAAAAATATATACATTTATTCTAATGAATTTAGCCTTATAATTATCCATTTAAGAATAAATAAATTGCTTAGAATGCATCGTCTATTTTTAGTCAAATTATAGATAACCTACTATAAGAGGGGAAGAGTGGTTAATAGTAGCATTTTACTATATTATGTTAATACTAATACTATAGAAATATAATATATATAATAATATATAATGTAATAATTAAAATATATAAATAATTTAAAATTAAAAATTATTAAAATTTATTTAAATTGATTTAATTACTATAATATTGTTATAAATAGAGATAAATGCTATAATATACTTATCTTATTGATAATAGTGGGGTAATATAAACAATAGAAAAAAATATATAGAAGTTAACATAATATCAATTATAGGAAGTAGATACTATTAAAGAAAAGCCAGTAATATGGCTTTTTTAATACCCTAATTTCTCTAATAAATCAATAACTTCTTCACTATATTGCATATCTATATCATAATATACAATCTTATTTTTATCCCTATATAAATTAATATAACGATTATTATTCATCGTAATAGTATATCTTTCTTTATTACTTACAACAGTGTAGTTAATAGCAGAATCATCATCTTTCTTACTATTGTAATTCTTTCTTTCTTTATTAAAGTAGTCGGTTGCTGTTTTTTCTGAACTAAACTCTAATAGATATATACTATATTTTTTATCTTTCTCAGTAGTTTCTATAGCTTTAATAATAGTTTTTTCTTTATTAAATTTTTTAGATGAAGTTACATCAGTAATTTTAAAATCATTTTTAAGCATTTTTTCTTCAAAAGTGTTTTTGTTTACTTTAGACATTGCAAAAATCAAAATTGCAATAACTAATATAACTGCAACTACAATAATTAAAATCTTTTGCCACTTCTTCATACCACTACTCTCCTCTATAAAAAAGCATATTTGAATTAACAAATATGCTATACTTTTCTAGATTGAATTTCAGCTATCTTTTCAAATACTTCTTTAGCATTATCTTCATTAATTTCACTAAAACCTAATTCTTTTAAAGCTTGAATTTTAACTGTATTTAACTCTTGAGTACGAGATAACTTCTCTTCTTTCTTCTGTTCAATATTTTGTACAAATCTCTTATGAGACTCACCTAATTTATTCTTAGAAGCACCACCATTATTATATAGAGTCATTGCACTAAATAAGATACTTTCAAATATAAATTGTTTATCTTTATTAAATGCAAACTCCATAGGATCAACAAAACCTAAAGATTTAGACATATAAGCTAATATATATTTTAATTCTTCAGTAGTTTCCATTGATTGCAAGAAATGAAATAAATATAAATATGTATTATATGTATCCTTAGTCTTATCAGAAGCTAATTTTTCTTTTAAAAGGTTAATTATATCGGATAATAATTCTTGTTCTTTCTTATTAAATCCTTTTAAATCAGCTAATACTTCTTTGCTTGAAGAATCTTTTACACCATCATTTAATCTATTTTCTACTTCAATAATATATTCACCAGTAACTTTGATATTACTTAATTCATCAATACTTTCTATATTTAATAAACTCAATAACTTAGCAGCTTTTTCTTTTGGCCAATCATTGATATTTTCAATTGCTAAATAGTTATATAACATCTGTCTAGATACACCTAAATACTTTGCTAACCTTACCTTACTTATTCCTAATTCTGTTAGTATTACATTTAATTCTTTCATTTTTATTACCCTCCTAATATAATTATATTTCGTTCAGTGTAAAATATCAAGTGTAAATTGACAGTTTTTTAAATTAAATACTTAATAATCCTTAAAAACAAGTAATATTCTAAATAAGAATTAACTAAAGCAATAAAAAGTATTGCTACTATTATTTTTAAATATCTGATTAAATAAGTTCTAAGATTATTTTTTTTATTAAAAAAGATTACTTTTATTAAAATTATTGAAAAACTAATAGCAAAGTATACTAGTAATAAAATTAATAATAAATTAATTAGTTTAGGAATAATATAGATAAATATTACTAATATATTATACTTACTAATATTCATAATTAAATAACATAGTTCTAATGAAATTAACATTACTTTAGTTATGTATAAAAATATAATAACTGGTATACCAATAATAGATATTCCTAATAACGATATTATAGTAATAAAAATACTGTTATTTATTACTAAGTCTTTTAAATAACTACTATTTAATTTATTATTCATAATTGTATTCATAAACAATTTTAAATTACTACTAATTTCATTATTAATATTCATATCTAACATACTAGGAATTAATAATCCGATTATAAATGTTATTACAGTTAATAATACAATTAGAGTAAATAGTTTGTTACGTTTAAATAGTTTCATCATCTCACCTACTAAATACTATGTTTATAAAGTAGATATTTGAATAAAAACAATTTACTTTTTACTACAAATAATTTATAATTAACGTAGTGAGGTGAATCCTAATGAGTGATAAAGTAATAAAGATCGTTGCATTAATTATGCTAATTGCCATGTTAATTGGTTTCTTCAGTGTCTTGATTTATATATAAAAAAACATCGATAACGATGTTTTATTTTTCTATATAACCTTCTATTTCAGGTACTATATTATCTAATTTAGAAGCATCTATATTATATTTATTAACGATATTATTAATACGTTTATAATCCTTTGATAAATAAAGCATTAAGATACCAGCTATTCTATTAGCTGTATAACCATCTAGTAATGCCCTATCTTCTTGTGATATTTGATATTTACGGGTAATATCTAAGATTGGACCATATCCATATAAATAATTAGTTAGAGACTTAGCAGTTAGTTCTACATCTCTATTTTTATCCTTAATATGTACCTTAGTCCAAATCTTCATATTATCACCTCTATGGGTTAATATAATAACACAAAATAATATAAAAAAAAAGAAAATAATTACTTTAAATAAGGGTTATTTTCTTTTTCATATCCTAAAGTAGTATTAGCATTATGTCCTGGATATAAAGCTATATCATCAGGATATTCTAATATTTTTTTTATGCTTTCTTGCATTTCACTTTCACTACCTCCCGGTAGATCACAACGACCTATACTATCATTAAATATAAAGTCACCACAGAACATTACTTTTTCTTCTTCAAAATAGAATGTTACAGAGTCTTTAGAATGTCCTGGAGTATAAATACATTTAAATTTAAAATCTCCGATAGTATATTCCTTTTCTTCTAAATTACTTTTCTTAAATATCTTAATACTTCTCTTTACTAAAAAGTTTCTTAAAGCACCAATATGATCAAAATGAGAATGAGTTATTAAAACTCCAAGTACTTTATTATCACCAATTTCTTTTTTAATATCATTATAATCATCTCCAGGATCTATAACTAGACAAGTACCATTCTTTATTAATAAATAGCAATTCTCATCTAAATATCCTGTTACTACAGTCTTGATGTCCATATGTATCCCCCTTCTAGTATTTTGTTTTATAAGTTTTACTTACAAATACATAATTATAATTCATATCTAATCTAAAAGTATAATAATATATACCACTCTTTAGCATTTCAGGTACTTCTACTCCTTCTGCTATTTTGTACTGAACATCTTCAGTTAAAATAATAGTATTACGATTACTAGTAGCTTTAGTTAATTTCTTTTCTACTTTAAAAGATGTAGCAGTATTATTAGTACATAAACCTTGAACAAATTGAGCTCTTTGAGGTATATATTGATAACCTCCTATACAAGAATGTTCACCTAAACGAATATTTCCTAATGGAACTTCTGTTTTTTCACCATACATTTTCTTAATTGCTAAACGAACAACATCTTCATCGATTGCTTTTGGTTTAAACTTAGTAGATACTTCGCATGTATAAGGTTCCATAGCCGTATCACTAAACAAATTACAATTAGTATCATATTTATATTCATCAGATATTTGACGATATGCTAAATAAAGTTTCATATTATCATTAAATTCAGGTTGAGCTAAATCTTCTCTTATGTTTGTTACTACCCTACTGTATAAGTCTTTTACTAATGTTGAATTTAAATCTAATTCAGTATCCTCTTTAGCAGCAGTTACTGGTGTACAATTATATGTTAAGTTTTCTATTCTAGCTTGAAAAGTCTTTGTAGAATACACTGCATAGAAAATTAATCCCAAAATAATTATAAGTAAAAGTGGAACCGCACTTTTCTTTTTCTTAACTGTCTGATCACCTTTTAAAACTGGTTCAACAGGTGGTGTGGTAGGTTTTTGTTGAACAACAGGAGCAGGTTTAAAAGCTTGTTGTGGAGTAACTGGCTGTTGTGCAACAGGTTGTTGTGTTGATGGTTGAGAAACAACAGGTATTGATGCTGTTTGTTGCGTTACAGTAGATACAGCACTAGCAGCACTTGTTTTATTAGAGGCATCAACTGGACCTTCTGCAACTGGAGCTATTTTAACACCTTCCATTGGAGCCAAAGCAGTTGGTTCTTTTGCTGGTGTTTGATTGTTATTGTTTGTAACCCCATTATTCATTCTTCTCACCTATCCTACTATATAAAATTTTAATATATTTTTAAATATTTTTCAATATAAAAGAACAAATAACTTAATATTTGTTCTAATTTTTACAATCTACTTTATCAATAACTTTAGAAATTTCTTTATCTGAAACATTTTTAATTTCATAAAAACCATAATCTGCCATTTCTAAATAAGTATTTCCTTGCATTTCAATTGTACTATTCAAACAATCATTTAATAATATTCTTACATCATCATTAGAACTCTCTAAAGTACCATGAACATATACTTCTACAGTACTCTTTAGTAATAATAAATAACTATTCATTAATATTTGATCAGACATTAGCGTTCTCCTTTAATAATTCACATAAATTAGTCTTCATTTTTTCATGAGTAGTTATTTCATTACTTAAATATTCAGATAATTCTTCATCTTCTAATTGTTCTGCAGAAAACTTAAGAACTTCAATGATTGTTTTTTCATGCTCAATAGCATCTTCTACATATAATAATTCTTTTTGTGTCATATTAACCTCCCAAGAATAGTATGGATAAAAAAGAATTAATTATACTACTTCAATAACATAAATAATAAGATATCTCCTAAGAATAAACATAGTAAAACAATACAGCTAATATTTAATACTTTGTTGTTAGCTTTCTTTATCAAACATATTAACTTTGGAATAATTACATAGACAAGAAATAATCCAGCAAATCCAAATAATAAAACACTTCTTAAACAAATATAGCCATTGATATTACCAAAGTTTAATATCTCATTATTATAATCCCACAATCTAGTATGTAGTACTTTTTCAAAAAACATACCAGTTAAGTATTCTAAAGTACCAGTTATTACTAAAGAAAAAATAAATACAACTAAAGGTTTTTTCCTATACTTATATGTTAGTAACATAATAAATAAACTTCCAAAAGCATAAATTGGTATCCATGGACCAAAAGTTGATCCTCTTTTTACTAAATAACCTAAGTCAAAATAATAAAATATTTCTTCATAAATAAAACCAGTAATACCACCTATTATCATAATTAAAACCAATAAATTAAACACGTTTCTCTTAGATAACTTATCTTTATTAAATAGTTTCATATAATCACCATAAACATTATAACAAATAAAAACTTAACATACAACGATGTTAAGTAATTAACAATGGTAGCCTGTACGGAATTCGAATCCGTGAATGCTGCCTTGAGAGGGCAGTGTGTTAAGCCACTTCACCAACAGGCCAGATACTAAACTATGTCAAATAAGACAATAATAGTTTAGCATAAAAATCTAATTTAGACAACAATTTAATTATTTATCTTTTTAAAATAATTTTTATAATATTTTGTAATATCAATTGGTTTATTAGTAATAAAATCAAATAAATATACTTTATTAATTTCAGAATTACAAGTATTATCTTCAGAACAATTATTAGAATTAATTTGAATAAAGACATTTGAAGAAGACGAAATAGATTGAAAACTACTAATCTTCTCTTGTTTTGTTTGATCTAATTCAAATTCATATAAATCTTTTTTAGTACCATTGAAAAAACTTTCACTAATTTTATTATCTTGAGCATAAATAATTGAGCTATTTTTTAAATATAGCATTTCACCATTAGAATTGTTTACCTCTAAAATGTTCATCAAATCACTATCTGTATAATTATTTAAGTAATATACATTAGCTTTCTTCAATACTAAATAAGTATCATTTGATAACTCTCCTGCAATTGAATAATTATCAAACAAAGTAACTTCTTGTTTTGTTTCAATATTGTAACTAGCAATTTTATCTTGACCATCACGATAATACATAGTTTTTAAATTTTTATTATAATATCTTTCAGTATATGAACATGGTGAATCAATACTTATCTCTATCAAATCTTGTTCAGCAAATCGATAGATGTATGCACAACGAGCAGTAAAAATAAAAATACCATTATTAATAACATATAAATCAGCAAAATCAATAATATTTACATCTACTAATTTTTCTGTCTTATCATATCTAATACTGTATTTATTTAAAGTTTTATTCTCATCAATATAATAAATATCATTGTCACTATAATCAAAGCTTCTACTCTCTTTACCTTCAGGAGTAAAAACTTTAACATTTAAAGATTTAACTGTTCCGTTTTCCAAAATACCAGATAATGTTTTTTGATTAGAAAAATGAACAATTTTAATATACTTATCAGTATTAACTATTGTTTTTTGATTATTTGTTTTATAAATAGAAGTATCATCCGAATCAGATGAAGTTTCTGGAACTAAGTTTGTCTGCAAAAAAACACCATAAGATATTGCGCTAAGTCCAACTAAAAACAATAGTATACCTAAAAATCTTTTCATCTTACCTCCTTATAATTCTTCTAGTATTTTTACTAAATAATTATAAGTACGATTAACACTTTCTATTTCTACTTTCTCTTCTGGAGTATGTGCTCCATAAATATTAGGACCAATAGAAACACAATCTAAAGTACTTCTTTTACCTACAAAAATACCACACTCTAACCCTGCATGAACTACATTAATTATTAATTCCTTATCGAACATTTCTTTATATATCTTTTCTAATAAATTTCTTAATTCTGAATTATCACTATATTTCCATCCTGAATATGGATTTTTTAATTGCACGGTAGCATTAATACTTAAAGCATTATCTTTAATCATATTCACTATTTCATCTCTATCATTATCATCAGATGAGCGAACAGAATGTTTAAAATTAATTATATTATTACTAGTACTAATAACACCAAAATTTAATGAAGTCTTTACTAAATCATCCAATCCATCTTCATAAGAAGTTACACCATTACGAGAATTATATATATAATTCATAATGTTAGTAGTATCTTTACTAGTAAAGACATCTACAGTTGTCTTTAATTCATCAAGTGTAATTATTGAATTACTTTCTCCCCTATTATGCAAATATTCAGTAATTAAAGATACTAAATTACTAGTATCAAATTGATCTTCTAATAAAAATTCAATAGTACAATCATCACATATAGCATTATCAACTTTACCACCATTAATACTTTTTAAATAAAAGTTATTAATTTTAGAAAAGAATTCTCCAATACACTTAATTGCATTTACCCTATTCTTATTAATATCAATTCCAGAATGACCACCAATCAAATTACTTATGTTTAAAGTATATAGATAACCATCTTTAGATATTAATTCTCCAGTATAATTAACGTCTACACGAACTCCTCCGGCACAACCTGCAGTTAAAATACCTTCATCTTCTGAATCTATATTAATTAATTTATTACCTGATAAAAGATTGATATCTAAATTAATAGCTCCTTCCATACCAACTTCTTCATTAACAGTAAAT
>JAFWGF010000049.1 GCA_017512495.1 Bacilli bacterium | reverse complement strand
TGATGATTATTTTATTTGGCTCTATATAATTAATATTGGTTTTATCAATTTTACGAATAGAACCATTAATAAATCTTGGAATTGTATTACAAAAATCACAAATGAATTGGATTCTTGTTTTAAGTCCCTCATCAATGGGAACTTCTTGTCTAATAATATTTAACAAAAGTATCTTCCTTTCTTATCTATCTTTATCTTTTTTATTTTTTGCTTTTCTATGTATATCTTCCATAATTTCTTCGTCCCATTCATCATATGGTTTTGGTCCAGCTAAAAGCATATTTGTTTCTGAATCATACTTAACATATTTCATGATTCGAAGTTCCAACATAGTATCTTTAATAGTTTCTATATCATCAGAACAATACTTTGATAAATCTAAAGCATTAATTTCATCATTGAATAGAATCATACTTAAAAAACCTTTAGCATTCAAAGATAAATCTTTATCAGTTAGATACTTCATAATAGACTTATACATTAAATATCTCTTCATTATTTCACCATCCTTTCTTTGGATGGATGATTTATAAACACAAAAAAATCTATCTTTCGATAGATTTATATATCAAACTCGGTAATTGTTCCGAGCAGATTCCTCAATGGAGCGGATGAGGAGAATCGAACTCCCGTAGTTAGCTTGGAAGGCTAAGGTTCTACCATTAAACTACATCCGCATATGTCTTTAATCGCCTTAGTCTTAATAATTTCCGAACAACTAAGTCGACTAAATTTAGTAGACATACTTAATTATACTAAATTTTGACGAAAAGTCAAGTTTTTTCATATTAAAATGCTATTTTTGATCATTCGTGATTTCTAAAATCAACTGCTTATTCTTTAACACTTCTCCATCATATTTATGGTTTATAAACTCTTTTTCTTCATTTAGTTCTGTATCACTCATACGTAGAGGTATTTTTTCAAAGTAATAACCATTTATTATTGCATTATTATGATTAAAGATTAATATTTTTAAATAATCATCCTTTACTTCCACTAGTGGAACATGATCAAATTCAATACGACCCATCGCATAAAGAGCACAGCCACCATCAATATTAAAATAATTTTCTTCATCATAATAGGCAAATCCTTTTTCATCCCTAACAGGAGTATGTCCTGTAATAGATAAATATCCTTCTTTGCCAATTCTATTATAACCAGTGACCTTTCCAGGCCATAAGAGCAAACTTTGTCTTTTCTCTTTTCTAGTCCATACTGCATCTTCAATAACTTGATTATCATCTTTAATTCTTAAATCTACAGTTAGATCTTCTGGTACTTGGGCATGTACTAAAACAAGCTGATTTTTATTTATTACTTCTGGGAAAACTTTATATATTTCTAAATTTCCTAAAAAGGTTTTTAATTCTTCACATTTTTCTTCATAGACTTGATCACTTTCTAGATTGTCTAAATGTCCCTCAGTAGACCATCCTCCATAATTCATCCAATTAGAATTATGATCAAAACCTCTTCCTGGATATCTATCTATTAAAGCTTGATACATTAGAAGTTCATGATTACCACCTAGATAATGGATTTTAATGTGTCCTTTACCATTAATTCTATCAATAACATCTTCAAGCATTCTAAAAGAATCTAATCCTCTATCGATTAAATCTCCATTAATATATAATTCTACATCTTCAATTAAACTAATATTTTCTAAATATCCAATGATTGAATCATATACTTCACCATTTCCATGTAAATCACTAATGATAAACTTTCTCATAATTCCTCCAAAGGAATAACATTTTATAACAAATAAAGACTATTGTCTAGTCTTTATATTCATATTTAGCACTTATTTTTTCTTCTAATAATTCTGGTTTATTAGCAATCTCTTGAGCCATATTAACACTCTTAGCAAAGTAAAAACCATCAGCTATTCTTTCATCTAAAGTAAAAGTCATATCTACCATTCTTCTACCTTTTACTTCTTTAATAGTACCAATAGTAATTACTATTGAATTAGTACCATATTCATTCAAATGATGATAACAAGAATTAGATTTAATACTACCTAAATTACTAAAAATAACAGTTGAATAATTAGTATCTCCTTCAGTAAGAGCTTTAGGATTCCAACCATGTTTATCTAAAAATTTAACAAATCTAACTATTAAACCCAATAACCATTTAGGTAAACTAGTAAATATTTTTAAAGTATCATCAAAATCATTCTTACCTTCACTCTTAGTCTTAAAAACATCAATGGCCATTTTATGAGTCATATCTAGTCCGGTATCTTTAGGATCTAATTCTAAACAAATAATCTTTTCATCTGCATTATCAGTAAATTTATCTTTAGCTATAAAAGCAAAAGTAATTTTATCTCTTTCATATAATCTTTTATTCTGAATAAAACGATTTAGTCTATTACGATTAAAGAATACTTTCCCAAAGCAAGCAAGTATTGCTTGGAAATAAGTCATTTTATATTCTAAATTACCATCTTTATTTTGTTTATCTACCCATCTGCATAATTCTTCTAAATCAAAATCAATAGTTGTTGATACTTCCGCATCTGTTCTTCTATCAAATATAAATGGAAATAATACTGCGATTGATCCTTGAGGTTTAATATATTTTCCATCTCTTCTGTCTTTACTAAATAATCCCATATAATCACCATTTTTATTATAACAAAAAAGTAGAGAAATCTCTACTTGTAATTTTTCTTATCAGGAGCTTGTGCAGGTTTATTGTTTTTATTAGTAACTATCCAAGCATTAGATACAGTTCTACCTCCGTATTCTCCACCCGCTGAAGGTCTATTCCATAATTTACCTTCAATACTCATTGTAGATGATGCTCCTCCATCTAAGTTAGCTGCATTATAAGCTTTATACCTAGCTAAAATATTAATAACATCATTTAGGGTTGCTCCAATACTATATCCTGGAAGTCTTCCTTCAATTATTAATAATAGTACTACTCCATCTTTTCTTTGAGCAATAACACTTCTTGGTGCAGTACCCCAACCTCCATCACCATGAATTTTAGTTGTTTTTCCATTAACAATTAAGAACGGTCCAAATTCAACAGCTTCTTTCATACCATCTGCAATAGCATCTTTAGGTGCTTTATCAGTTAGATACATCTTATGATCATTTGTAAAACCTATTAATCCTCCAGAACCTCCTGGATGTGTCCAAATAAGTTTTCCATTTTGAATAATAGCTCCATATGGAATAGAACCATTACCCCAACCATCTAAGTCTTCAAAACCTCCACCATTAATTCCAACTAATCCTTCATGACTAGTAACTAATTTATTAACAGATTGTCCACCTTTGCCTAGTCTATTACTAACTGCAAGTTCAATATCACTAGGATCATAGACACCAATTAGCCAGCCTTTAAACTTAGGCTCAATAATTCTAATAGTTTTATACACTTCATTTCCTTTGTCTTTTGTAAATAATTCTTTTTCATATTTATTAGAATAATGTTTTTTACTACTATCACCAATTATAATATCATCTAAATTGACTTCCTCATTAGTATCTTCAACATAGTTTTCACTCATTATCTTATTAACTACATCTTCATCATATAAAGTATAAGCTAAATACTTATGTGACATAGTAGTCATAGCTGTAGGAATCCAAAATGACTTAAATTTATAACTATGAATTACTAGTAAACCTGTAATTACCAATAAATCTAAACAACATATAAGAAGTGTAAATATACTAATTTTTAAGCGTACTTTCTTCTTTTTCTTCATGTGTTCACCCCACTGTATATGGTTCTGTTAAAGTTCCTTTTCCATCTTTTATTATATTTTTATCAATTGAAATAACTGGAACAATATGTTTTTCTTCAGTTATTTCTGCTTCTTCTAATAATCCACTACTAAATCCTACATATTGTAGAACTCCTTGAATTGTGTTCATATAAAAGAAATCATTAAAATCATTTGAATTATAGTCAAAAACATTTAATAGAGCTACTTTACAAGTAACTTGATTACTATAAATATTTTTATAAGAATAACCAGTATCTGTACTTGTTTCTCCAGTATAATATGTATTATCAACAATTAAATCTTTATAACTAAGACTGTTCAAATAATTATTATTTAAATAAACTGCGATATTAGTTTTATCTTCTAAATCAAAAGTATTAGTCTTTTTACTAAATTGATGAATAACTTCTTGATCGTTTTCTTTTATATAATCCATCTTTACTAGTCTTAATTTATCTGTTTCTTCTCTATATACTTTCCAGTTATCTTCACCTAGTTTTACTACAGTATTAACATAATTAGTATCTTTACCTTGTTGAACTGTATATGGATTATCAACACTTCCATCACCAAAAGCATTAATAACATTTTTATTTAAAGTAATTACCGCTCTTATTCCATAACCACTTAGATTATCCCCGTCAGTAACAGCTCCATCATCTTCAATATATAAATTATTCTTATCGGCATTTAATCCTAATAAATAGAATATTTTACCATTATTTAAATAACTATTTTTGCCGTTAGCAGTTACATAATCATCAATTGTTAAAGTTGTAACATAATCACTAAATGTTTTATCTGATTTTTTGACTTTTTCATCTTTTAAAATATTTTCTTGGTAATCTGTTTTTACTAAAAATTTAGTGATATTAGGAATTGTTTCATAATATGTGCCAGAATTCTCTTCTTCTGTTTTTTCTAACCAATGATGAACATTAGATTTACTATATGAAGTCTCATCTCCCCAAAGGAATGAAGCTACGTTTTCATCTGTAATTAGTTTGATACTTCCATCATTATTAATTCTAATAATTCTATATTTTCTATTCGCAAAACTCACATAATTATTAACAACATTACCTTTAAAATAATACCCATCGTGATCTTTATGAAAACCATCTCCATCAGTAATTAGACGATTACTATTTATAATAACTTCTGATAGAGTTTGATTATTCCCTTGTTTAACCATATGTTGTTTACTATAGTAATAAAGACTCCTATAACCAAAGTATATACCAATCCCTATAACTATAATTAAACTAAAGAAGTTAAATAGAAATTCTTTTCTACCATATAGATGTCTACGTTTATTTTTTCTTGCCATACTCATATTCTCCATCTTAAAAAATTATACCAAATAAAAAGGATAAGTACAAGCTTTATCCTCTTATTTTTGGCCAAATTAATCATCTGAAGAAACAATGTTTTGCCTATTTTCGTTGTAATCTATTGGTATATATTGACTATTACCAGTTATTTTTTTTGCATTATTCCAACAACTACTAAATTTTGAGTTGTCTCCAATAATTGCCATTGTTCCATTAACCATAGCTGGGATTAAAAATACTACAATAGCTGCGATAAACATATTAATAATTTTTTTCTTAGATTTTTTATCATCAGGATCAGTCATCATTTTAAATAATCCATAAGTAGCAAATACTATTAAAATAATTGGTACTGCTAATTGAATAATTAATAAGACATTTTTTACTGTATATAAAATTCCTGCTAGAGCTTTATCCTGACAAGCTTGAGTTGAGATAAGCATACTATACCTCCATTACTTAACTACCCAGAAAGTAGACATATCACGAAGACCATCTTTTCCTCCAGCAACTGGAGTATTAATTATTTCATTATTTATTACTAATTCTGAAGAAGATCCTCCATCTAAGTTAGCAGCATTATAAGCACCATAACGTTCCATAATATCACACAAATCTATCATATCGGCACCAATACTTGTAGTTAATCTACCATTAATGACTAAGAATAAAACAATACCATCTTGTCTTTGCCCAATGGCACTTCTTGGAGCAATACCCCAACCACCATTTCCTCGAATGAAGCTTCTTTTACCATTAACTATTAGGAAAGGACCAAATTCAATCGCATCACGTAATCCCATACTAACAGCTTTTTCTTTACTCATATTTCCTAGAATTAACTTATTTTCATCATTAAAACCAATGAATCCTCCACTCATACCAGCATCTTTATAATCACTAACTACTTTACCATTAGAAATTACAGTTCCATGAGGTAAGGCCCCATTACTATTCCAATCAGGATCATAGAAACCACCAGCATTCATTGCAATAATTGCTTTTTCTCTTTTACTAACAGTTAGTATTGATTCTCCTGCTACTCCTATTTTTGAAGTTGTCGCAACAGATACTCTAGAAGGATCATATATAGCCACTAAAAATCCTTGATAACCTTTTCCAGTAATATCAATTACTTTATATAAATCATTTCCTGGAGTTTTATCTAATATCTCTTTTTCATATTTATTTCTATAAATAGTAGTTGTATACTTCCTAAATTTAATCATATTGGGATCAGATATTTCTTTTACTTCAATAATACTATTATTTTTTAATACTTTTTGAATATACTCATCACTATATATCCATGTAGCTAAATATTGATGATTCATAGTAGTCATTGCACTAGTAATCCAAAATTCTTTAAATTTATTAAATGGTCCATAAAAAAGGAATAAAAAAGAAGAAAAGCCTACTATATATACTATACATATACCTGCAATAACTTTTCTACCAAAAGGCCATTTATATTTAACTTTATTATCCTTTTTTTTAAACATAATTATCCCTCTTTACCGTCGTATTTTTTATCTCCATCATAATCAATATATTGTTTTCTTAATTTGTATTTTTCTATTTTTAAATTAAAATTATTATTCTTTTGATATTCATTATACTTATCAATGTTTTTATTATATAAATTAATATCGCTAATAAAATAATTATTTACTTGTTCATAAATACTCTTATAGTTACTACATTTAGTATTAGCTTCAATATCAGGATAATATACATCCTTACATAATTTATCTAATTTAACTGTAGTTTTTTGTAATTCATCAACTAGGTTTTCATAATTAGAAAGCTTTTCTTTTATCTTTTTATCATCACTATACAAAGTATCGTAATATACATTACTTAGCGTATCAGAATATAATTCATCTCTAACTGTTTCAAACACAGAAGTATTAGCACTTAATATTTCAAACTCATCATTAACTACGTTTATTCTTTTTTGAGTTTCTAATTTATCTGCTTTTAAGCCTAGAACAAATGAAGATACTCCTCCAGAAATAATCATTACAAAACTAATAGTCATTAATATATGTGCTATTTTTATAGTATCTAAACCTGCTAATTTTGCTTTCATATTATCACCTATTATAATTTTAACAAACGCCTTGTAAAATGTACACAGAATCAAAAAAAGAAAGAGTTACTTTACTCTTTTCTTTACACTGTATTTACTTTTTCTTTTTACTACCAAAGATTCTATTAAGCCATGAAGTATTATTTGTATCTTCGATATAGTTTTCTAATAGTTTTATCATATTATTTGTATTACTAACAAATTTCTTTGGTTTAAACTTTTCCATTTTTTTAATCAAATTACCTAAATCATCAAAGTTTTCTAATTCTAATAAATAACCTTGTTTAGCAAATTCTGCAATTATTTGTTTCTGATGATCATTATGATGTTCCTTATATTTTTCTAATCTAGCTGCAGCAATTACTTTTTTTCCTTTTTTTATTGCTGATAAAATGCTTCCCACTCCACCATGAGTAATAATTAAATTAGCTTTGTTCATTAGTTTTTCAAATTCTGGAGCTGGTAATAAATCAAAAATTTCCATATTCTTTGATTCATATTTTGTTTGACCAGCTTGAACAATTACTTTATCCTTGATATTACCTTTTTTTATTTGTTTATCTACAGCTTCTAATAATCTTGGAAATTCTTTATCTTGAGTACCTAAAATAACTAATATCATTAGAAAATCCACCCCCCAAAATCAGCTTTTGGATATAGATTTTTCATACTTTCCCATTGAACTATAAATTTATCAGAAATTGGATATACTAATCTTCCTGTAGCTGTTTTAGTAACCATATTAGCAAAAGTTTCAATATAGATAATTTTACTTCCAAATATTTTTCCAATACAACACATAGGTCCAGCTGTATGAACACCGGTTGTAATAATATAATCAGGTCTAAATTTTAAATAGTAGTATAAACTAATAAAGCAATTAGCTAATAACTTGAAAGGATAAGTTAATATATGATGTTTTGTTCCATATATTAGAAATTTTACTCTTTTACCATACTCTTCTTTTAAATATAAATTTGATTTTGTTTTTTCTGTAATAAGAGAATATTCATAGTTTTTAAACATTTTCTTCAATTGTAATAATTCATGTAAATGTCCTCCTGTTGAAGAAATAAACATTACTCTTCTTTTAGTCATAAATATCACTCTCTTCTATTAATGTAATCCACTCTTCCCCAACAATACTACTAGTATATTTTTTTACACTTTCTCTTGCTTGTTTACCAATTCTTAGTCGTTCATCACGATCTTTGATTAAATCTTCTATTTTCATAATCATCGCATCAAAACTTCTATTCTTTATTAAATAGCCATTTTCTCCACTATTAATTATTTCTTTTGCTCCTTCAGCTGAATCAAAAGCAATACATGGTACACCATGACTCATCGCTTCAATTAGAACTATCCCAAATGATTCAGTATAAGATGTCATTAAATAAATTGATGAATTATCTAGTACTTTATCAATATATTCTTTACCTTGAAATCCATGAAGAGTAACTTTATTGCTCAATTCATTTTTCTCTATATATTTTTTTAATTTATCTTTTTCAGCTCCATCACCGATAATATCTAATGTCCAATCCGGATGATTTTTAACCAATTTATTAAAAATTTTCAATAAATCTAAATATCCTTTTTCTGGAGATAATCTACCTACTGATACTAATCTTTTTTCTTTTAGTTGGGCTACTTTACGAGGAAGTTCATCTATTGAATTTGGAATATAGATACACATACAACCAGTATTCTGTAAATGAGATGCATAAAACTTTTGTAACTCTGAAGATACTAGAACTAAGAAATCTAAATTTTTAGCACTATTAATTACCTTAGTAGCGTATTTTAAGTTTTCATGAAAGTGATTATGTTCCCAGCCAATTTTTAAAACTCCATCAGGACAATATCCACTTAACCAATAATTAAATATATCTCTAGTAGAAATGATTACATCACTATCAGAATTCTTAATATATTGAACCATTGTTTTCTTACGATAATATAAAACTTTTGTAGAAAAAGCTAATTCTTTACAAATTTTAAAAATATTTTTACTTCTTAAAGCACTTCTTAATGTTTCATGATTTGGTTTTAATTCTTTATTTAAATATTTAACTTTGACTTTATCATTTAATTTAAAAGCACTTTTTTCATATAATTTATAGCAAGTTGCAATTTCAACATCATATTTTTTACATAAAGTATTAGCTAAATTTACTATGCATTTTTCAATTCCACCATATCCTAAATGTAAAGCTAAAATAGATATTTTTTTCATGGTATCACCTACTAGTATTATATCATTTTTTGTTTCTATTTCAAACAAAGAAAAAAGCATTCTTTCGAATGCTTATTGTACTGGATTTACTGGCGCAGCTGGTGCAACTGGTACTGCTTCAGGCATTGCTGGAGCTGCTGGTACAGCTGGTGCCATTGGTGCTGCCTCAGGCATTGCTGGAGCTGCTTCTGGTACAACTGGTGCCATTGGTGCTGCTTCAGGCATTGCTGGAACGGCTTCTGGTACAGCTGGTGCCATTGGTGCTGCTTCAGGCATTGCTGGAGCTGCTTCTGGTACAACTGGTGCCATTGGCGCTGCCTCAGGCATTGCTGGAGCTGCTTCTGGTACAGCTGGTGCAACAGAAGGCATTGTTTGTGTATTTTCTAAAGGATCCGCACCACCATAAATTTGATGATTTGTATCTTGATTAACATTAATATTATCAACAACTGGACTTGCTCCACCATAAATTACTGGTGCTGGTTCTGATGCAACTTCAGGAGCAACTGGTGCTGCCTCAGGCATCATTGGAGCGGCTTCTGGTACAGCTGGTTCTACAACTGGTGCTGCCATTGGTTCTGGCATCACCGGTGTTGCTTCAGGCATTGCTGGTTCTACAACTGGTGCTGCCATTGGTTCTGGCATCACTGGTGCTGCTTCAGGCATTGCTGGTTCTACAACTGGTGCTGCCATTGGTTCTGGCATCACTGGTGCTGCTTCAGGCATTGCTGGTTCTACAACTGGTGCTGCCATTGGATCTACCATCACTGGTGTTGGTTCAACCATTGCTGGTTCTGCAACTGGTGCTGCCATTGGATCTACCATTACTGGTGTTGGCTCAACCATTGCTGGTTCAGCTACTGGTGTAGCAATTGGATCCGCAGCTACTGGAGTGGCAATTGGATCTGCTCCAGCTACCGGTGCAGCTACTTCTCCAGCTGTTGCTGTTGCATTTTGATCTGCAGGAGTAGTTTCCTCACTCGCTTTTTTCTCCTTCTTAGATTTTTTTCCTGTAATAATTAATATTACTAAAGCTATAATTAATACTCCAACTCCACCTGTTATTAAAAGTCCCGGTAAAGTTGTAAACCATGATAGTTCAAATTTCATAATTATCTACTCCCTTTATTCTATACTCTATTACTATGATAACAAAAAACATTTGCAATTGCAAACATTTTATTTTATGGACATTTTTTTACAATGTAAACATTGTCCAATATCCTTTATTTTCAGGGTTTTTCTTAAACTCTAAGACTTGTTTTGTGACTGGATGTTCAAAAGCTAAATAATAGCAATATAAGCATATTTGTTGCTTATCCTCGACACCATATCTTTGATCACCTAATAAATAGTGCCCACGACTAGCAAATTGAACTCTTATTTGATGATGTCTACCTGTTTCTAAATCAACTGAAATTAAGCTACAATCATTATCTTTGTTATATTCTAATTCTTCGTAAGTTAAAACAGCCTCTTTACCATTTTTTGAAACAATTGTATTTCCATTACTAGTTCTTTCTAAATAATCAACTAATTTACCTTTTTTATCCATTCTTCCATGAATAATAGCTAAATACTTTTTAGTTACTTTATGTTCTAAAAAACTTTTACTAAGTCTTGAAGCAGCTTTACTAGTTTTAGCAAATACCATAATACCACCAACTGGCCTATCTAATCTATGAACTAATCCTAAATAGACATTTCCCGGTTTATTATACTTTTCTTTTAAATACTCTTTTACTATTTCAACCATAGAAAAATCACCAGTATTATCTCCTTGACTAAGTACATTGCAAGGTTTAATGACTACAATAATATGATTATCTTCATATAAAACTTCTAATTTATTCATTTTCTTCCCATCTTCCATATATACCGCATGGTAATACTAAATTATTCTCTTTAATTGGAATACCTACTTCTCCGCATGTTATTTTACCAGCATATTTGCTGTTTATATTTAATTCTAATAAGTTACTAAGCACAGTAGAAGATAATCCTGTTGTATAGGAATTAATCAAAAAGAACAATGGCTTATCTGATAAAATCTCTGAACACTTTTCAATCAAATAATTTAAATTCTTTTCGATATCCCAAACTTCTCCATTAGCTCCTCTACCATAACTAGGAGGATCCATTATAATAGCATCATATTTATTACCTCTACGTATTTCTCTTTCAACAAATTTTACTACATCATCAACTAAATATCTAATATGAGCATCTTGATAACCACTACTTCTAACATTTTCCTTACACCAATCAACCATCCCCCTAGATGAATCTACATGAGTAACACTAGCCCCAGCTGATAAACAAGCTACTGTAGCTCCTCCTGTATAAGCAAATAGATTTAGTACTTTGATATCTCTTTTGCTACTTTTAATCTTATTAATCATAAAATCCCAATTAACAGCTTGTTCTGGGAATAAACCAGTATGTTTAAATCCCATTTGTTTAATGTTAAATGTTAAATCTTTATATTTAATAGTCCATGAACTAGGAATATTCTTTAAATTTTCCCAATGACCTCCACCTTTATTACTACGATGATAGACTGCATCAATTCTATCATGGTACTTTTCTAATAAATCTCCATTATTCCAAATAACTTGAGGATCTGGTCTTAATAAAACTAACTCTCCCCATCTTTCTAATTTCATTCCTTTGGAAGCATCTAATAATTCATAATCTTTCCAATTATCCGCTAGTAACATATAATCACCCATTTCAAGTATATAATATCTCAAATAATAAAAAAAAGAAAGCCTAGCTTTCTTCATTTGCTTCTTTAAATTCACTGCCTATAACTATACCTTTACAGTAATCACATCTAGTTTTTCCAGCTATCTCAACATCATTTAATGCTCCACAATTAGGGCAATGAACAGTTTCTTTATTATAAACGGCTTTTCTTTTCTCAAGAGTATAATAAATGATTCTTCCATCGATATCATCTATTTTAATACCATTAATTAAATCTTTTTGATCCAAATATTTTATTTCTTCTAATACCTTTCTCTTGTGTTCTTCAACCCCTAATCCTTCGGGATTAGGAAGTAAATTAACAAATTCTTCTATCTGTGTATGAGTACCGTAAATATATGGCTTATATTTATCTATTAAAGCTTGTTCTTCATCGCTACATTGTATTAATTTCAGATTATTGGTATCAATATATAAACCTTCTATTAGTCTTTTATTTTTTAAATATTTAATCTTAATAACACATTCTGGTATACTACAAAAAGATGTCTCAGCAATTTTTTTAATATCTCTTTCTCCACGATCTTTAATTAATATATAAATTTGATTTATTTTAGCATCAAATTTTTCTTCATGAGGATATGTTTCTCCATAGAACTTAGCAAATCTTTGAAACGAATTTTCATTAACATGATTAACATCTATTTGTGATTGTCCATGACTAAAACTTTTATATGTTGTTGCAATTTTATAAACTATAATACTGATTGGAATAACTATCATACAGATAATTATAATTATCATCCACATATCAATCACCTATCTTAATTCTAACAGACTATAATAAAAAGTAAAAGATTTAAATCTTTTACTTTATGAAGCTACTGTAAACATTTGTTTATAATCTGTTATTAACATAGATCCATTAAACATTATAATTCTATCTCTATACTCTTCAAATAATGGATCTTCTGACATTTGATAATTACATGGTATATCAGCATATTTATTACACTTTTCACCATTAGTAATTCTCATACGATATGTTTTATTTTCCGTTCTAATAAAAGTATTTAAAGAATTACCTGCATAATTAAAATCTACTATTTTAGAATCATAATCATTCTTATTATAAACTGTAGAAATAGCAGTTACTGTTGGAGGACTACTATAATCCTTCTTAGTAACTATATAGCTATAAACATTACCATCTGTTTTTAAAATAAAATATTCCCCTGTACTACTATTAGCAGTAATTACTTTTATTACATCTACTTCTCTAAGCAATAAATTATATATATCATAATTATTATCAGTATTAGGTATCTCACTATAACTTGAAACATCATTTTGACCTACTAAGTAGTAATACTTATCATCCATACCTTTGATTATTCCATCATCAAAAATAGATTTTACAATAATACTAGTATCAGCTGCTCGACAGTTTTGACCACTTTGATATGTTTTTGATAAAGACAATTCATATATTTTACCATCTTTATCTATTAAATGATCTTCTGTAAAATATCTAACCTTATTATAACTTGTGTCATCTTTATCTTTTGGAAAAAAACTATCACAAATAAACTTATCACCAATATTAAAACCAGCATGTCTAATATCTCTAGTAACACTACCATTACAAGCAGTACACATTATTATGATAAATACTAAAATTATACTTTTTATAAACTTACTTTTCATATTAATCTCCTCTTAAACTATTTATGATTATATTTTTTTAATTTATTCTTTATTAAAAACACTAAATCCATTGGACCATCTATTCTATTAAGAACTAATAAAGCATCTTGTAATTTTTCCTTATTAGAAAGTTTTTCTTTAACTTCTTTTGCTTCATTTTCATAATCAAAATTATCAATAGGATTAACTTTTACAAAACTTCTAATATAATCTTCAATATCTTTTAAAACATATTCTTTTAGTGCATATTCGTCCATTAAATATACTCCATAATATCCTCCTACAAGATAACGATATTGATCAATTAATTCTTCCATAGGATCACCTACTTTTATTTTCTACAAAATCTCCTACTTTTATTAAAGATTTAGTTTTATTATTAACTAAAATATTCTTAAAAACAATAATTAATGGCTCGGAATTAAAAAAATCCATTCCTTTATTTACCTGCATATGAATATGAGCACCTTTAGTACGACCTGAATTACCTACTGAAGCTATCTCTTGTCCTTGCTTTACTATATCCCCTATTTTTACCTTAAAACTATCTTTTTTAATATGACAAATAGTACAATATTCTCCATAGGCTGCTTTTATTATTAAATAGTTTCCTCTAACATCTTCTAAATCTTGTGAAACTCTCATATCAGCATAAGCTCTACTATCTTTAATACCATCAACTATATCCACAATAAAACCATCTATAGGAGCTAAAATAGGTTTCCCATAACCATAATAATTCTCATTAATATTACCATCATCGTGGTAATATGTATCATTGACATTATAATCAAAATCATAAGCCCATCTTTGGCCATATATATCATAGGAATGAGAATCTTTTTTAGTATATCCTCCATAAGTAATATACCAACGTTCATTACTAGGAATAATATATTTATTCTTTGTTTTCTTCTTCATTTTGACCTCTGTTTTTATCTTCAATATCAAGGTTTATTTTCTCTAATTTCATAGAAAGACATGTTCTAGTAATCTCTATGATTAAAATCGCCAATAATGGTAAAAAAACTATTAGAGAAAAACCTATTTGATTTCTTATTAAATGATTTAGTTCTGTCAAAACAGGTACTTTTCCTATTACTTTACCTAAGATTACATCTGCAGTAATAGCTGGATCAGTAATAGATGATTTTATTCCTTGAGTTGTAAAAAGAATATTTTTTTTATCAGTATTATCTATTTTCACTATTCGATGAATTATTAATTTCCCCTCTAATCCACCAGTAGTTCCATAATAAACAATATCATTTCCTGTTTTTAGTAAAATTTTATCTATTTTTTCAGTAATTACAACATCTTTTTTTTCATATACGCCATGCATTGAATTATCAGGAACAATATATAGAGTATAACCAAATAAGTTTTTACCTACTAAAATAGAGAATATTAAATAAAGAATAAGTATGATACCAAACATTATTCCAAACATAGTATAAATAATTTTAAAAATTCTACTATTTAAGGTATTTCTCATCTTAGCCCCTCTTTTTACATCTTATAATATTTTAATACTCCTGTATATATTTCTTGTAAGTCAGCAATTTTATTAAAATCATCTGGTTTAACAATTTCTGGTAAATCTATTTTTAAATCAGAGTTTTCTAACACATATTTAACAAACTCCGCACAATAAAAACATCTCTCTCTTTTTAATTTTAGATGGACAGCTGCGAAAAAAATACCTAACACATTAAACCTATAATTATTCTTATTATTATTAATATCTTCAATAATTTTTTTCATTTGATTATACTGTTCATCATTAACTTCTAATGAATATATTTTTGTTTTAGTCTTAGAGAATCTTTTAAATGTACCATAATCAATAGATTCATGAACAAATCCACCTATGAATGGATTATATGGATTTAATCTACCAAAACTATACATTTCATTTAGGTCTTTATCCAAAGCCAATGATACATGAGCATATTCTTTTCTAGTATATCCTCTAACTAATTTAGCTAATATAGTTCCAGTATATGTTAATATGATGTAAACTTTTTGCATGATTACTACTCCTATCATATCAAATTATAACATAGTAAACAGATATAAACAATAAAGCAAAATAAAAAAACGAGTATTCCTCGTTATTTTTAATTGGTGCTCCCATCCGGACTTGAACCGGAACTCTATTGCTAGAAGTAGATTTTGAGTCTACCGCGTCTACCAATTCCGCCATGGAAGCAGGCAATTAAATTATAACACATAAAATCATATAAAAAAAGCCATATTTTATATGACTTTATAATATTTCTTCAGTATCTTCCTCAATATATTTAGAACTATATAAGTCCTTATCTTCTTCTATCTCTTCATCATTTTCATTAATTATTTCTTCAATATTAGGCAAATCACCCGTAGATGATAATCCAAAATAATCTAAGAATTCATTAGTAGTTTCATAAAGAATAGGTCTTCCCGGTAATTCACTTCTACCACTTTCTTTAACAAATCCTTTCGCAACTAACTTTCTAATAATAGAAGCACTACCTACTCCTCTAATCGCATCTACTTGAACTCTAGTAATTGGTTCATTATAAGCAATTATGGCTAATGTTTCTAAAGCAGCTTGTGATAAAGTATTAGTTTCAGGATTTTCTAATAGTTTTTGATAATACTCTTTATGTTCAAACTTAGTAGTAATCTTAAATCTATTACCTAAAAAATCTATTCTAAGACCTCTTGACTCATCTTCATAATCTTTCTTTAATTCCATTATTATTTCTTTAGATTCATTTTCATCAATTTCAAGGACATCTTCTATTTGTTCTAGTGTTAATCCGTCTTCTCCTACAACAAATAATAATCCTTCTAAGATAGCTTTTTTCATTATACCACCTCACATATTATATCATCATTAGTATCATTTTGAGTAATAGTTAATTCCCTATTTTTAGCCATCTCTAAAATAGCTAAGAAAGTTGCGACTATATATTCTCTTGATACTACCGGAAATAATTCTTTGAATGATAGTCTTTTCTTACTTTTAAACAATCTTTTAATATCACTTCTTCGTGATGAAACACTTATTTCCTTTAAGGTTACTTTTGTATTTAAAGGTTTATTCTCAATCTTTCTTTGATAATATTTTTGAAAAGCATTTATTAAATCATCTAATGTTACATCACTGTGTATTTCTTTACTTTCTGGAATATAATTACTTATACTTTCAGGATACTTAGTATAAATATCTTTTCTTAATAATTCCTTTTCTTGAAGTACTTTAGTAATGTCTTTATATGCTTGATATTCTAATAAACGATTAATTAGTTCTTCTCTAGGATCTTCTTCATCTACTTCTTCTAGTTTATTATTTGGTATTAACAATTTTGATTTAATTTCTAGTAATTCTGAAGCTAATACTAAGTATTCAGAAGAAATCTCTAGATTCATCTTTTCTTGTTCTTTTAAGAAGTTCATATATTGATCAGTAATTACTTCTATTTCAATATTCATAATATCCATCTTTGATTCTTTTATTAAGTGTAATAATAAATCTAATGGACCTTCAAAATCATTTATCTTAAAATCCATGTTCATCACTCCGAACTCTATAAATATTATAACATATTACTTTGTCAAAATAAAAACAATATTATATAATAGGTTTGGTGGTAATATGAAGAGATTCAATGAATTAGATGAAGGTTTTATCTGCGAACATTGTCATAAAGAAGTTAGTCCTTTAGGATATACTTCTCGTGATCATTGTCCTTATTGTTTATATTCTAAACATGTAGATATCATGCCAGGAGATAGAAAGAATACTTGTTTAGGTCTATTAAAACCCATTGGAATTGAAAAACATAAAGATACTTATAAGATACTTTATCAATGCGAAAAGTGTCATGAACAACATAAAAATATTGTTGCCAAAGACGATGATATGAACAAAATAATAGAAGTTTCTAAAATAGATTAAAAATATCCACAAATTTTGTGGATATTTTAATTTCTAGGTTTAAAAATCAAAGTAAATATAAATGAAAAGATAATAGCAAAGACTATTCCAGCAGCTGTTAAGTCAAACATTCCCATTAAAATACCTAATACTCCTGTTTTTTCTGCTTGAGCTAAAGCTCCATGAATTAGGGAATGTCCAAAACTAGTTATAGGTAGTAAAGCTCCTCCACCTACTACCTCAATAATTCTATCATAGATACTAAAAGTATCTAGAAAAGCTCCTATTACTACTAAAATAGAAGTAATATGTCCGGGAGTAAGTTTTGTATTATCTAATATTAATTGAGATAACATACAAATAAGCCCACAAAATAGAAATGAATTAATTAAAAGCATTAAATCACCTCCAAACTAATCGCATGACAAATAGAATTAATATTTTCTTTTTGATATAACATAGTTGGGGAAAATAAAGCCCCTGTTGCGAGTAATAGTACTCGTTTTAGTTTTTTCTTTTTTAACTGATGAAAAATAAAAGAATATGTAACCAATGCACTACATACTGGTCCACTAGCTCCAGCTAATACTTTTTGTTTTTTTAAATCATATAACATTACTCCACAATCATTATAATTAATTAACTTAATTTTATATTGTTTAGATAAATAATCTTTAAATATTTCTTTTCCATAAATACCTAAATCTCCTGTTAAGATTAAATCATAATAATCAGCTGTTCTTCCCGTTTCTTGAAAGTGTCTAAGTAATGTATCAATAGCAGCTGGAGCCATTGCTTTTCCCATGCCATTTGGATCTTTTTGTTCATAATCAATTATTCTACCCAATGTTGCACATTCTACTCTAACATCGCTTTCTTCATTAGTTAAATAACTACAGGCAGCTCCAGTAGCAGTAAAAGTAGCTGTTTTAGGTCTAGGTGCTCCATACTCAGTAGGATATCTAAATTGCTTTTCACTAGTCATATTATGTGATGATACTAAACAGATTGCATTATTAATAAAATTACTTTCAATAAAATTAGCTGCAATAATCATTCCTAAAACACTACTACTACAAGCTCCATAAATACCAACAAAACCATTACCTACTCCATAACTTCCATAAGTAGAAGCAGTTATTTGATTTAGTAAATCTCCTCCCACTACTAAATCTACTTCTTTTTTATTAATACCACTTTTCTTCATAAGCATTATTAGTGAATCTTTAACTAATTTTATTTCAGCTTTTTCAAATGATTTTTCTCCCATATATAAATCATCATAAGTCTTATCAAAATAATTCCTTAAAGGTCCATTCTTTTCATAAGGACCTGTAATAGTAGCTGTTTCTTCTAAATATACATTCTTATAATAAAAAGTCATTACATACCTCCTATAATATATCTAATAGTTCCAAAGATATAGGCAGATACTATTCCATATAAAATAACCGATCCTGTCAATTTAAACATATTAGAGCCTAATCCATAAATAGGTCCTTCGTTTTTATAATCTAAACAACTACTTGTCATTGCATGAGCAAATCCTGTAATAGGTATTAATAACCCACACTTAAATTTAGTTACTAAGTTATCAAAGAATCCTAAAGCTGTACCTAAACTAGCAATAAAAATAAATATAACAATCATAATAGGAATAGCTTCAGTTCTATTTATTCCAAAACCTAGTAATACCTCGATAATTATTTCCCCTAGCATTCCTATTACTCCTCCACTAATAAAAGCTATTATGGCATTACCAATTCTATTCTCATCAGCCTTATGCTCATTAGCTATTCTCTCATATTTAGTATTTCGCATTATATCACCATTTATAATATGGGAATATTTAATTAAAATATACAAAAAAACTTAAGAGACTAATCTACTCTTAAGTTTTTGTAATACTTTGTTTTCTTTTCTTGATACTTGTACTTGACTCATTCCTAATATATTAGATGTTTCCATTTGGGTAAATTCATTATAATATCTTATTTTTAAAAGTTTTTGTTCTTCAGGAGAAAGTTTTTCTATTTCACTTCTTAAATCTAAAATAGTCGGGCTTGTATCATCATAAACCATATTGTCATTATAATTATCTTCTATAGATTCTACTTCATTATTGGCAAGTATAGCTTCTTCTATTAAATTTTCAGGTACATCTAAATATAAGGATATTTCTAAATTACTAGGATTTCTTCCTAGTTTTTGAGTCATCATTTCTTTTACCTTAATTATTTTTTTATTTAAATCGATTAAACTTTTACTAACTTTTAGACTACTACTCTCTCTAATATACTTATTAACTTCACCTATTATATAGTAATATGCATAAGTAGAGAATTTAGTATTTAGTGACTTATCATAATGCTTATAAGCATCTATTAGTCCTAACATAGCTACTTGATATAAATCATCATGATCAAATCTTTTAGGATACTTATTAATAATACTATATAATAATCCATCATAATCTAAGAGTTCTTCTATTAGTCTCTATCCTCCTTTCTGAAACAACTATAAAACAAATAAAAAAGAGAAGCTAGTCATTCGACAAAACCTCTCAAAAAAAGTATTCGACAAATTATTTATCAGTAGAACCAAATCCACCTTGTCTTTCTCCACTAGCTACATCATCATCTGTTATTAAGTATTTAGAAAAAATTGCTTGTCCAATAGCTTCACCTTTTTTAATAGTTATATCTTCATCTTTAATATTGAAGAAAGCAAACATAATATGACCATCATTATCAGAATTACCATAATAATCTTTATCTACTACACCAACACTGTTAGCTAGAATAAGACCTTTTTTCTTAGGATTAGAACTTCTATTATATAAATATAATACTTCATCATCTTCCATATAAGCTTTTAATCCTGTAGGTATTAAAGTAGGATTCATTCCTTTCTTAAAACTAGGAACAACAGTATCTTCTGCACATTCTATGTCATATCCTGCTGAATATTTAGTTTTTCTTACTGGTAAATTTATCTCTTTATCTTCAAAACCTTTTGCTATTTCAAATCCTCTAGTCTTCATATAAAATTACTTCTCCTTTTTTTAATGATTCTTGAACATCAATTACTCTTTGATTAGCTGATCCTTTCCATTTAAGTGTTGGATCATGTAATTCATCTTTGTATTGTCCATCTATTAAGACATCAATATATTTAACTACTTCTTTATCTTTTAAATATTCATCAAAGAGAAATCCACTCCAACTCCAAATAGTTTTATTAGGATAAGCCTCTTTAAATCTTTTAGCTAATTTAGTAGTAGCTTCAATATTCTTTGGATGCATTGGTTCTCCACCTAATATAGATAATCCAACTATATGGTCTGGTTTAGCTAATTCGATAATTGTATTAATCTCTTCATCAGTAAATTCTTTTCCACTATCAAAATCCCATGTTTCAGGATTAAAACAGTTCTTACAGTGAAAAGCACAACCTTGGAAAAAGATCGATATTCTAACACCCGGACCATTAGCTATATCCATTTTACGAATCTTATTATATCTCATTATAGATCCTTATTATCTAAGTGAATAACTCTCTCTTTAATCTCTTGAGTTCTTCCCTTATTCCAGAAATTAGCTCCAATATATCCACAAGTTCTTCTAGCTACATTTAATTTAGCATGATCTCTATTACCACAATTAGGACAATACCATTCTAGATCATCATCAATTAATATTTCTCCATCATAACCACATTCTTGGCAATAATCAGACTTAGTATTAAGTTCTGCATACATAATATTATCATAGATAAATTTAATTACTTCCATTACTGAATCTAAATTACCTTGAAGGTTAGCTGTTTCAATATAAGAAATAGCTCCTCCTGGACTAAGTCTTTGGAATTCACTTTCTAATTTTAATTTAGTAAATGCATCTATTTCTTCAAATACAGGTACATGATAACTATTAGTAATATAATCTCTATCAGTAATACCTTTAATTACTCCAAATCTTTCTTTTAAACATTTAGCAAACTTATAAGTAGTAGATTCTATAGGAGTACCATATACTGAATAATCTATATCTTCTTCTGCTTTCCATCTTTTACAAGCATCATTTAAATATTCCATTACTTGTAGTCCAAATTCTTTACCAGCACCATTATCAGTATGAGAGTGACCAGTCATAAATTTAACACATTCATATAATCCTGCATATCCTAAAGATATAGTTGAATATCCATGATGTAACAATTCATGAATAGATTCACCTTTCTCTAAACGAGCAAGTGCTCCATGTTGCCATAGAATAGGAGCTACATCAGAAGTAGCTTTAGAAAGTCTCTTATGACGTATTTTTAATGCTCTATGACATAGTTCTAGTCTTTCATCCATTATTTTCCAGAACAATTCAAAATCTTTATCACTAGTTAAAGCTACATCAACAAGGTTAATAGTAACTACTCCTTGATTAAATCTACCATAGTATTTACCTTTACCTTCTTTATAGTTCTTAGCTTTAGCTATATTACCTAAAGAAATACTTCTATCAGGAGTTAAGAAACTTCTACATCCCATACAAGGATAACATTCTCCTTCTCCAAATTCATTTTTCTTTAATTCTTTCATTACTTTCTCAGAAATATAATCAGGTACCATTCTTTTTGCAGTACATTTTGCAGCTAATTTAGTTAAGTAATAATACTTACTATCAGGTTTTATATTTTCTTCTTCTAATACATATAAAAGTTTAGGAAAAGCTGGCGTTATATAAACACCTTTTTCATTCTTCATTCCCTCTATTCTTTGATTTAAGAACTCTTCAATGATCATCGCAACTTCTTCTTTATATTCTGGATCTTCTCCAACATACATACATACACTTAAGAAAGGTGCTTGACCATTAGTATTAGTCATAGAATTAATTTGATATTGGAATGTTTGAACTCCATCAACTATTTCTTTTTTTAAATCTTCCATAACAAACTTTTCTGTTTGTGCTTTAGTAAGTTTTCTAGCTTTATATTTCTTTTCTAATCTCTTCTTACTTTCTCTAACAAATGGTGCTAGATGTGTAAGAGTAATAGTAGCTCCTCCATATTGACTTGAAGTAACTGCAGTAATCAACTGAGTCGCAATTGTCATAGCAGTCAAAAACTTATGTGGTTTTTCAATCATTACCCCATTCATATTAGTACCATTTTGTAACATATCATCCAAGTTTATTAAGTCACAATTATGTAATACATTTTGTGCAAAATAGTCAGCATCATGGAAATGAATTATTCCATCGTCATGAGCTTGAACAATATCTTCAGGCAATAAAAATCTTCTAGTAATATCTGTACTAGTTATTCCTGCCAAATAATCTCTTTGAGTAGTAACTACTCTAGCATTTTTATTAGAATTTTCTGTATTCCAATATTCATTTTCACCATCGATTAATTCTTTAATAGATTGATCAGTAGTATTACTACGACGAACTAATTCACGAGTATAGCGATAAGTAATATACTTTTTAGCCAACGAATACTTACCTATTGCCATAAGTTTCATTTCGATAATATCTTGAATATCTTCGACCAATATTCTTTTCTTACCTAAGCTTTCAATATACTTAACAATATTTTTAATTTGAACAGAAGAAGCTCTCTCCTCTTCTTCTACTTCTAAATTCGCCTTACCAATAGCCTCCTCAATCTTAGCTGGACACCAATCGACCATATGTCCATCTCTTTTTATTACTTTCATAATCTAATTCTCCCTATCTTAAATTACAATTCTATTATATCTTAGTTTTAAAAATATTATTGTTGCATTTGCAACACTTTACATAATTTGCTATAATTATTTTAGGGTGATGTAAAGTGACTAATCTGTTTGCTAATATGCGTGAAAAAGAAATAAAAAAATTAATGCAAGTATTAAAGTCTAATACTGTTACATATCGTAAGAATATTAATATCTTATCTAACAGAACTAGAGATGATTATATAGCTATTATTGATAGTGGCAGTCTTCAAATAATATTTAATGATTATGATGGTAATAAAACTATTATTGAAGAACTTAACACTGGAGAAATATTTGGTTCTTTAACTTATTCACTTAATACTGATGAAATAACATGCATAACTAAAGAAGAAACTAAAATTACTTATATTGAATATAATCAAATTACTAATGATGAGATTATTAAAAGTGACTTTTACATTATCTTTATAAAAAATCTTATCAGATTATTAAGTGATCAATTAAACATATGTAATCAAAGAATAGAATTACTTACTCAAAGAACTACTAGAGACAAAATATTAGGATATTTTAAGCAACAATCTACCATCAAGGGTAGTAAAACATTTATTATGAATATTACCTTTACTGAATTAGCTGCTTATCTTTCAGTAGATAGATGCTCTATGACTAGAGAAATAGGTTATTTAAAAGAAGAGGGTTTTATTAAAACTAATGGTAGAAAGATAACTTTATTGTATTAATACTACTATTATGGTATAATAACAACCGGTGATTTCTATGGATATCTATAAAGAAAAATCAAGAGAATTTTTTGACCGCGCAGACTACTTATATTCAAAGTTTGCAGATATTCCCCACGAGACAGATACAGTAAGTGCCTTATGTATCAATCTTAAAGATTATGACAATATAAGAATACTCAATTCTTCAATGCATGGATTAATTTGTGAATATTATTTAAAAGGAATGCTACTTCCAGTATTAGATACTATTTATGAAACCCTAGATGAATATGAACCAATTAGGCCGATTCTTCATAGTCTTAATGAAGAAGAAAAATATAACTTATTAATTGGAAATACTAAAGAAACTATAAATAATTTATCTATTGAAAATGATAAAAAGAAAGAATTGATTAAAACTCTAAAAGCAAATACTATTAGTAGTAGTAGCCATAATATATCCAAAATTCTTAAACAAATAGCGGATAACTATGAAAAAATAAAAGATTCAGTTGAACGTGAATTAAATGATATAACAGAAGAACTTCGAAAAATTCCAGATGAAGAATTCTTTAGTGATGATTATGTAGAAAATGAACGATTAGAAATATTATCTGACATTGATGATTTCTTAAGCAATATACGTTCTTTTGACACTTTTTTAGAAGAACCATTTAAATATAGTTTCTGCGAAAATATCTATGAAAAATATATTAATCTTTATGAAGGAATTCCAAAATTTGAAGCTCTTTTAAAAATATTAGAAATAGCTAATATTAATAACGCTTTTCCTGAAGCTAGATATGGCAATTTAGAAACTAATTATGATTTAGATTCAGATTTACTTTATGAAATTATGAATACTTTACAATTTGAAAGTACAATGTATGACAAGTGTGTAATACTTAGAAATAATAATTATTTAAAAAGAATTTATCCTGATCATAATTCTAAAATATATATTATCAAGGATAGTAAAATTGAAAGAGTTTATAATTATGAACGAATTAAGGACTATTTCGAAAGAATCAGCACTGATAATTATAAAGATGTTTTATCCCATCTGGATTCATCTTTATCATGCACTATAGAATATGGTTTAGACAATATACTAGATAAAATACCAGAACCATATAGAAACTATTTTGATATTATTTCCACTCGTATAAATATTGACAATATGAATATTATTTGTTTTTACCAAAATGGTGAATTACAAATTATTTATAAGAAGTTCTTTTCAGATTTTGAGAACGACAATTCTGATATAAAAGATATAATTGATGATTATGAGAATAATATAAAAGATAATTGTCTTTATGAAGAGCAAAGAAAAGCACTAGAATTTTTAAAAGAAAAAAACAAAGTAAAAGAAACTGAGAAGACATTAAAAAAGTACTTAGTTAACTAAGTACTTTTTTAAAATCCTCCATTTTGTAATATAAGTATAATTACAAGTAATATGTAAATAAATACTGTTAAAGCTAATCCAACAATACCTGTAATCATTCCAGCTAATCCTAGTTTGCTTCCTGTCTGTTTATATGACTTAACTCCAAACACAGTAGCTACTATTCCTGTAGGTATTGACATATACCAGAAAAGTGCTGTTAAAATTGAAATAATTCCTAATACTAATGATACTATATGCATTACCATTCTATTTCCATTTTTATCTTTCATTTTATTCTTCTCCTTTCAATTTTAATTCTGTAACTTGTTCTAAATTATCTAATTTATGTACTTTGACTGCATCTTCTGATACAGTATATAAATTATTATCTATATATAATCCTCTGAGTAATCTAGAGTCATTATAATAATAGTAATAATAATCACTAATACTCTTATTATGATTAATTACACCTTTTAAGTTAAATCCATCTTTCAGATTAACATTATAAACAAAGTATCCTTCAGAAATATAATTTTCACTTCTACTAGTGAAATTATTTATTTCTTCCTCATATTCTCCACTAATATCTGATGTAAAATCTTCAGCATAATTATTAACTGGGATTGCTAATAAGTTTTTCTCTTTTGAGAATAGCAATGCTTTTGGATTAGTTAAAATAGCTGATACTGTTCTACTATCTCCTATTTTTGTCTTAGATAGTTGTTTTGGATTTTTAATATCACTAACATCAAATAAACTCATTTTCATACCAGTTACTACAGCAGTAGTACTAGTTACTCTTCCCATTGCATCTCTAAATGTTTTCTCTTCTGTTTCCATTCCAATACCAATCAAATGTGTATCATCATATGGATGTAAATATGTACTATATCCTGGAATTTTTAATTCACCCATTACTTTAGGATTTTCAGGTTTACTTAAATCAATTACAAATAATGGATCGGTATTTTGATAAGTAACTAAATAAGCTTTATCTCCCATAAATCTAGAAGAGTACATTTTTTCACCTTTTGCTACACTTTCAGTCTTTCCAATTTCTACTAAATCACTATTTAAAACAACTATTCTAGTACCATCCTTACCTTCAAGTGCTACTCGTAAATTATCATCTTTTTCATCTAGTGAATATTGATTAATTGTTGATCCTTCCAATTTAGTTTTACCTGTATAAATAACTCCATTATTTATTCTAAATTTATAAATATGTGTATTTCTACCATAATCAGTATCTTCACTATCAAATAATCCAAATACACCTTTTATACCAAACAAATCCCTTAATTCAGGTTCATCATAGTTATATTTTTGATCTAACAAATAAATATTTCTCTTTGATACATAAGCATTAGATATATCTATTAAATAAGAGTTTAATTCTAATTTTTTATTTAAATTATTTAAATCTACTTCAGCAATTAAAGTTTGAATATTACTATGATTATTTTTTAAATATTTTATATTATTAAAACTAATAGTTTTTGTTTCTTTATCTTCTTTGTAAATTCTAAGTACTTTTTCATTTTCTTTTCTTAAATATCCTTTAGAAAATACATATAGCTTACCATCAATACATCTAGTAGTATAATATGGTTCATATAATTCAAAACTTTTTAATAATTTAGGTTTCTTCTTATTTTGAGTATCATAAATACTTACTATAGTATTATTTTTATAATAAGATCTTTCTTCTTTTGCGGATATCACTACTAATTTATCTTTATAAATAATCAAATCATTAGGTATACCATTAGATACTCTTGATTCTATCTTAATACTATCAGTTTTTTTAACATTAGTAATTACTACATTTTTATCTGAAATTGAGTAAATATAATCACCATCTGTTTTAATAATATCTGCTTCATCTACTCCTTCTACTTGAATATTAGTTTTAGAAAAATCTTTAGTACCACTAGCATCAGCATCTTTTGTCATACTACCATTTGTTTCTTCTACATAATCAACAGAATTCCATGCATTATACCTAACACTATAATCATTTACAATAATACTAAATGGTAATAATAATAGTTTTTCTACAAAAGAAAATTCATTATATTGATATCTATTATAAAATCTACTTAATTGTTTTTCATTTTTAACACTTCTAATTTCACTATTACTAGAAGTCATAATGCTACACATTAATACTACCAATATAATAATTATTAAATAAACTACTTTAGTTTTATTCTTCATAATTACCTCCTATTCTTATATATTAATTTTATCATAGTAATAAAAAAAAGAAAGTATAAACTTTCTTAAATATATATTCTTTCAATAACTTTGTTACTATCCAATTCTTTAAGTGAAAAAACTCGATCTTCGTAAATAATATAACACTTTGTACTACCTCTTCTAGGTAATGTAATACTTCCAGGATTAACAAATACCTTTCCTTTATCTCTTTCTAGGACAGGTACATGAGTGTGACCACTTATTAAAACATCATATGGAACTTCCGGTAAATTCTTTTTATAGTAATAATGTCCGTGTGTTATTAAAAATATTTTATTATCCATTGGAAGAGTTATATATAATTTATCAACACTGAAATTTAGTAATTTAGTATCATACTCATAATCACAATTACCTTTTACACAAATAACTTTATCCCTATAAATATTTAAAAAATCGGCTAATCTTTCAGGATCATAGCCATCTATATTAGGTCCTGCTAGTAAATCACCTACTAGTAATAAACAATCAAAAGAAGGGTCATTTTGAATGACCTTTTTCATATTATCTAAATTACCATGAATATCTGAAACAATTAGTATTCTCATATTACCTCTCTATTAAACTTAAACTTACTTTGTTTTTTTCTAATGAAATATCATCTACCCAACAATCTACTATGTCTCCTACACTATATAAATCACTAGGATGTTTAACATAATTATTACTTAATTTTGAAATATGTGCAAGTCCATCATCATGTAATCCAATATCTATAAACAAACCAAAGTCTACTACATTACGAACTGTACCTTGTAGTTTATCACCTACATGAAGATCTTTAATATCTAAAATATTACTTTTTAATATAGGTTGTGGATATTCATCTCTTGGATCTAAATTAGGCTTCTTTAAACTACTAATTACATCTTCTAAAGTATAAATATCAGTATTTAATTTAGATGCATATTCTTCTATTTTTAAATTATCTAGCTTATCTATTAAGTCTTTAGTACCTATATCACTAATATTCATATTTAAATCTTTTAATAGATTTAGTGCTATATCATAGCTTTCTGGATGAATAGCAGTAGAATCTAGGACATTACTTCCTTCTGTTATACGTAAGAATCCTATTGCTTGTTCATAAGCTTTATCTGATAATAATTTCTTTTTCTTTATTTCTTCTCTAGAACTAATTCTACCTAGTTTCTCACGATAGTCAATTATCTTCTTTATCGCAGCTTTAGTAATACCAGAAACATAACTAAGTAGAGATGGACTAGCCGTATTAACATTAACTCCGACACTATTAACACATTTTTCTACTACAAAGTCTAATGAATCAGATAATTTCTTACCAGCTACATCGTGTTGGTATAAACCTACTCCTATACCTTCTGGTGGTATCTTTACTAATTCTGCTAATGGATCTTGTAATCTTCTACCTATACTTACAGCACTTCTTTTTTCAACAGCTAAATCAGGGAATTCTTCAATAGCTACTTTAGATGCTGAATAGATAGATGCTCCTGCTTCACTTACTATTACATATTTACAATTTAAATTATATTCATTAATCATTTCACTACAAAGCTTTTCTGATTCACGAGAAGCAGTACCATTACCTATAGCAATAATATCAACATTATATTTTTTAACTAAATTAGCTACTACTTCTTTAGTCATCTTAATATTCTTTTCTTCTTGTCCTTTTAAGAATGGTTTAACTACAATGCTATCTAAATATTTACCAGTCTTATCAATAATAGCCAACTTACAACCATTAACATATCCAGGATCAAAAGCAAGTACTATTTTTTCTTTCATTGGTGGAGTTAAAAGTAATGCTTCTAGATTCTTACCAAAGTTCTCTATAGCAGCAATTTCTGCTTTTTCTGTTAAATCACTTCTTACTTCCCTTTCTACTGAAGGAGCAATTAATCTTTTATAAGAATCTTCTATTGCTTCAACAACATATTTAGCTACAAAACTTTTATCATTTTTAATAATTCTACTTTTTAAATAAGCAATTATCTCATCTTTATTAACATCTATACTTACATTTAATACCTTTTCATTTTCTCCTCTATTTAAAGCAAGAATACGATGAGGCTTAATATGTTTAACCGCTTCATTATAGTCATAATACATTTCGTATATCTTATTCTCATCTTTAGCATCTTTCTTTACTTTAGAAATAATTGTTCCATTCTTATAAAAATAACTTCTTATATATTTCCTATACGAAGCATTATCACTTATCCATTCAGCTATAATATACTTAGCCCCTGTAATTGCATCATCAGTATTCTTAATTGTTTCATTAAAAAACTTCTTAGCCATATCTTCTATACTACCAGTAGTTGGAAAAGACATTATCATTTTAGCTAATGGTTCTAATCCTGCTTTAATAGCTTCTGTTGCTTTAGTTTTTTTCTTTTCTTTATATGGTCTATATAAGTCTTCTACTTCTACTAATTTATTACATTTTAAAATAGCTTCTTTTAATTCATCAGTAAGAAGTCCTTTTTCATCAATAAGTCTAATAACATCTTCTTTTCTTTTTAATAAACTCTCTTGATAGGCATAAACATCACCTATCTTTTTAATAGCTTCTTCATCTAATCCTCCAGTTGCTTCTTTTCTATATCTAGCAATAAAAGGTATAGTATTATCTTCGCTTAAAAGAGTTAATACTGCTTCTACTTGTTTAGTACTAATATTTAATTCTTCTACTATATCCTTAATAATCATTTCATTCATAAAATATTCCTCCATCATGCAAATATATTATATCAAATCAAAAGGATACATTCAATGTATCCTTTGTTCTAATAATAAACTATTCTACTCTTTTGATCACAAGAATTTGAATCCTTATAGTTTGGACAGTGATTATCTGTTGACCAGCTTGATGACCAGCCACTCCAATCATTCCAATCACCTACACACACTTTTCTAGAACTACATACGCAGGTCCAACCATATGTAGCATTTGGTGATCCACAAACTGTTCCTCTTTTACTTGATGTACAAGAACCATGTCCTACACAAGTAGAAACTGTAGCATTAGATGGATTATTTCCACCTCTCCATATACAATCATAGTACTCTGTTTTTTTATACTTGCAGCTATTCCATGTTCTTGTCTTTTTCTTATATTGTTTTTGACTATATACTGGAACAGTACATGTTGCATCATTTTCTAGTTTATCATCCATACTTGGTGTCTGAGTTGTAGTTCTTTTTGTAACAATATGGTCACTTCCTCCTGGACACGTTTTAACTCCTGTACCTTCAGTACCTTTATATAAATCATCACATGTATACTCTATTGTTACTCCCTCTTTTGAATATTTATTAGTCTTTTTATAATCACAATTTGGTGCACTTCTGTCTACATAAACATGTACTACCTTGTCACCACATAGTTTTCTATTTCCGGCTTTATCTTGAATTCCAAATCCTGGGAAAGTATGATTAGTTTTTAACTTATCATTTAAATTAACATCTGCGTTTTTTCCACCGAAAGATATAGATTCCGTTTTTGGTACACAGCCACTTATCATGTCTGTAGTTTTTTCTTTATAATCTTCACATTTTCGATAAATTGTTCTACTTCGAGTCCAAATCCAGTCACCATTACTTTTTTGTTCCGCTTGATTAGTTTCTACACATTTTGGCTCTTGATAATCTATTCTTACTGTTTGGTCAGGAGTACAACTTTTTACGTTTCCTGCTTTGTCTGCTATTGTTCCTCCCTTTCCATCTCCTTCTGCTCCTGCTGCTGTAGTATTAATTGGTACGTTATATTCAAATTGGGATATTGTGTCTAAATCACATTGACTTCCATATGTTCCATCCTCTGTACAAACTTGCTTTACTATTGCTGTATTTTTTCCACTTGAAGTATATGTCGTACTGTTCGCATAATGCTTTCCTAACCATCCATAGCTTGTTGGATTTCCATTTGGATAACTGATTTCGTTACTACAAATTGGTGGCTTTGTATCTATCTTTATTGTGTCTTCATTACTATAATCAGAACAGTTACTTGCTCTATCACAACTATTATATTTGAACAAGTGTCTTCCTTGATCTTTTATTTGATATCCAGCTAAATTTTCTATTTTATCTGGATAATTATTCATTTTCGTTTGACCTGTTATTGCTGCTGCTAAACTTCCTGCTGTTGTTGCTTCAGTATTATTTACTGCATTTTGCTTTCTATACCAATATTCGAATCTATCCCATCCTGATATATCTGGTTCTACTTTTGCTGTAACATATGAATTTATTAACTCTGTTGACCAATTTGCTCTTGCAGTACCAGCCGTATAATTAGCATTTGATTTTGCCTTTTTATATGTTACTGTCGGTTTTTCTGGTGCTGTTCTATCTAAGTTTGCATAGATTGTTAAAGTTGTTACATTGTTTGCTTTGTCCCAAACCTTTAACTCTCCTTTTCTTCTTCCTTCTTGACTAAAACCTATTATTATCGTGTCATTTAATTTTCCACAATCATTATTTTGGATGTCTTCATAATTTTTACCGCTTGGACTTTCATTATTTCCTAATGTTCCATATTCTGTATCTCTATGACTTACTCCTCCAGGATTTGTCTTCCATGACCATCCTGCTAAATGTAATGTATCTGATATCTCTACTTGATACGCTACTCCATATTCATAGTTCTTTAAGTTCATCCAGTCATTTATTAGGTTTTTATATTGTCCTACTGCTATGCTTCCAGTTCCGTGTCCACCATTACTATTATTATCTATTGTTATTGTTCCTGATCCATTTATATTTAATATATTTGGAGCACCTTTCTTGATTGTTGCTGTTATTCCATTTGCTCTCTCATATGCTCCTACTACCTTTATTGTCGGTAATGTCTTATCTACATTTACTCTTACTCGACATGAATTATCTACTTGAGCTGAATTACCACATAGTGTTGGTGTTGCTTTTATAAATTCATCATCTATATTTGTATTTCCAGCATTATCTTTTACTTGAATATATGCCCATTCTGCATCATGTTGATAATCATTTTCCCATGTCCTTGAGAACGTTGGACTTACACATCCACTTCCTAATCCATCATCACATGTCGCTGTTATTGTTCTTGTTGCTCCTCCGTCTTTTTTATTTATCCAATCATTTCCTGATGTTGCTTGATTTTTTATAAATGTACATATTGGTTTGACATCATCTTCATATTTTGTTGATATACTCTTTTTTAATGGACATCCTTCTGTATTCTTGACTTTTAGTGTTACTACTACATTTGTTGCCCCTGATAAATGTACATATTCACTTATCTTTCTTATGATTTTTATCTCTTTATTTCCATTTCCATTTAATGATCCTGAATTATATACTTCATGTAAGTTTGGATCATTCTTTGTCTGTACTGATATTGAATATGAGTAACTTTCTATTCCTAATTCTTTTCCGGCTTTTGTTCCACCTTTAAAGTAAATATACATTCTTGCTTCTTCTAAGTTATCTAAATCTACTGTTTCTAATTCACTTAATGTATGATCTGTAAAGTACATTTTTTCTATCTTTGGACCTACATTTTTACATATTTCTTCAATATATTTTTCTTGACACTCCATATTTACTGTATATACATATTTATTCTTATCTTTTTTATATACTTCTACACAACCCTTATCTCCTTCTTTTAGATAATTATTTTCTTTCAGTTCAGTTGCGGTTACCATTCTTTGTTCCCCTATGGCTTTTGGTAATCTATTTTTATTTGACTGCATATAACTTTGCGCTGCTTGTTTTAATGTCTTTTCGTATTGTTCTTCATCTGTCATTTTTGACTTTTGTATTAAATTACTTACTCCTACAATTGCCATTACACTTAATATGCCTAATATTACTATAGCTCCTAGAAGTTCTAATATTGTAAATCCTTTTTTATTCATACTTTACCTCCGTATAAGACACTATACCTATTATAGACTGATTATATCATTATTTTACTTCTTTAACAATAAAAAAACTTAGTTAAAACAACTAAGTTTTTTTCAGTATATCCAGTATTTACAACGTTTTCATTCACTAGTAATAAACTGTTCTACTCTTCTGTTTACAAGAGTTTGAATTACTATATCCTGGACAATGGTTACCTGTTGACCATCCAGAGTATCCACTCCAACTATTACAACCACAAGCTGCTGTTCTACAACTATTAGTAATAGAGCATGCTTTGTGAGCATGAGCATTAGTTCCACTCATACCACCACTCCAACCATATGTTCCACATCCAGAAGGTACACTTGAATAATGAGTATAACCACTAGGGCACATACCACAACCAGTTCCTTTACATACACATGCATATATTGTTGTTGTTCCACAAGCAGAATTTTTACATTTCTTATATTGATTACATGTTTTCTTCTTATATTGTTTTTGACTATGTACTGGAACAGTACATGTCGCATCATTTTCTAGTTTATCATCCATACTTGGTGTCTGAGTTTTCTTCTTTTCTGTTACTGTGTGGTCTCTTCCACCTGGGCATGTATTAACTCCTACACCAGCTGTACTTCCATATTTATCATTGCATGAATATTTTATAGTTACTCCTGATGTAGTATATGTATGTGATTTGTCATAACTACAATTTGGTGCACTTCTATCTACATATACTTTTACAGTTGGTGGAAAACAGAATCTTTTGTTTCCTGCTTTATCTGTTATTTTATAACCTGATTGATATGTATATGTTGTCATTAATTTATCATTTAAGTTTACATCAGATTTTTTTCCACCAAAACTTCTCTCCTTAGTAAGATCTGGCAGACATCCGCTTATTGTATCGTTTGGATGATCATCTCTTTTAACGTCATTACATTTACGATAAATTGTCCTACTTCTTGCCCAATTCCATTTGTCATTTTTATATTCTGCTTCATTTTCTACAATACACTTTGGAAGGGCATAGTCTATTTTTACAGTTTGATCTGGTGTACACGCTGTTTCATTTCCTGCTTTATCTTTTATTGTTCCTCCTTTTCCGTCTCCTTCTGCTCCTGCTGCCGTAGTATTAATTGGAACCTTATATTCAAATTGAGATATTGATTCCGGATCACACTGACTTCCATATGTTCCATTTTCTGTACAAACTTGTTTTACTATTGCCGTTTCTCTATTATTCTCAGCTTCTACATAGTGACCTTTATATTGTCCTCTTGCTTCGTTAGTTTCTGTATAGTACGTAGCATTCGCAACATAATGTCTTCCTAACCATCCATAATCTGTTGGTTTTCCGTGAGGATAACTGATTTGGTTACTACATGCAGGTGGTTTTGTATCTATCTTTATTGTATCTTCATTACTATAATCAGAACAGTTACTTGCTCTATCACAACTATTATATTTGAACAAGTGTCTTCCTTCATCTTTTATTTGATATCCAGCTAAATTTTCTATTTTATCTGGATAATTATTCATTTTTGTTTGGCCTGTTATTGCTGCTGCTAAACTTCCTGCTGTTGTTGCTTCGGTATTATTTACTGCATTTTGCTTTCTATACCAATATTCGAATCTATCCCATCCTGATATATCTGGTTCTACTTTTGCTGTAACATATGAATTTATTAATTCTGTTGACCAATTTGTTACTGCAGTTCCCGCTGTATATTTTGCATTTGATTTTGCCTTTTTGTATGTTACTGTTGGCTTTTCTGGTGGAGTTCTATCTAAGTTTGCATAGATTGTTAAGGTAGTTATATTGTTTGCTTTATCCCATACCTTTAACTCTCCTTTTCTCTTTCCTTCTTTTTGGAATCCTATTACTATTGTTGCTACATCTCTTTTTCCACAATCATTGTCTGTTAGATCAGCAAAGCTTCCTCCATTTGGACTTTCATTATTTCCTAATGTTCCATATCCTGAATCTCTATGTCCTAATCCTGCTTGATTTGTCTTCCATGACCACCCTGCTAAATGTAATGTATCTGATATCTCTACTTGATATGCTATTCCATATGGATAATTTACTAAGTTCATCCAGTCATTTATTAAATTCTTATATTGTCCTACTGCTATGCTTCCTGTTCCTTGCCCACCATTACTGTTATTATCTATTGTTATTGTTCCTGATCCATTAATATTTAATATATTTGGAGCATTTTGCTTTATTGCTGCAGTTGCTCCATCTGCTCTCTCATATGCTCCTACTACCTTTATTGTTGGTAGTGTCTTATCTACATTTACTCTTACTCGACATGTATTATCTGCTTGGATTGGTTTGTCACATATTGTTGGGCTTGCCTTTATAAATTCATCATCTATATTTGTATTTCCTGCATTATCTTTTACTTGAATATATGCCCACTCTGCATCATGTTGATAATCATTTTCCCATGTCCTTGAAACATTTTGACTTACGCATCCACTTCCTAATCCATCATCACATGTTGCTGTTATTGTTCTTGTTGCTCCTCCATCTTTTTTATTTATCCAATCATTTCCTGATGTTGCTTGATTTTTTATAAATGTACATATTGGTTTGACATCATCTTCATAACTGGTTGATCTACTTTCTTTTAATGAACATCCTTCTGTATTCTTTGCTTTTAGTGTTACTACTACATTTGTTGCTCCTGATAAATGTACATATTCACTTATTTGTTTTATGATTTTTATCTCTTTATTTCCATTTCCATTTAATGATCCTGAATTATATACTTCATGTAAGTTTGGATCATTCTTTGTCTGTACTGATATTGAATATGAATAACTTTCTATTGCTAATTCTTCTCCGGCTTTTGTTCCACCTTTAAAGTAGATAACCATCCTTGCTTCTTCTAAGTTATCTAAATCTACTCTTTCTAATTCACTTAATGTATGATCTGTAAAGTAGAATTTCTCTAAGACTAATCCTGAATTTTCACATATTTCTTGAATATGAGTTTCTTCACATTCCATATTTACTGTATATACATATTTATTCTTATCTTTTTTATATATTTCTACACAGCCTTTATCTCCCTCTTTTAGGTAATTATTTCCCTTTAATTCAGCTGCGGTTACCTTTCTTTTTTCTCCTATTGCTTTTGGTAATTTATTTCTATTTGACTGCATATAACTTTGCGCTGCTTGTTTTAATGTCTTCTCATATTGTTCTTCATCTGTATCTTTTGACTTTTGTATTAAATTACTTACTCCTGTGATTGCTATTACACTTAATATTCCTAATATTACTATAGCTCCTAGAAGTTCTACCATTGTGAATCCTTTTTTATTCATACTTTACCTCCTATCCTCTAATGTTTTTCTTTTCTTTTTTTGTTAATTCTTCTAAAGTGTAGTCTTCGATATCAGTAAATTCCACACCTGTGTATCTAGCAACTGTTTTAGATTCCTTTCCCGGAGCTAAATTATCATAATTAGCTATTAAACTAATTCCGTTAACTTTTATCTTTATATAACCACTTTTTTCTTCTTCACTTTCGTTCTTAACTGTGCATTCGATTCTTCCATCTTTTCCATATGTATAAAAAGTCATATTAGTAACACATATATCATTTAAGCAATGTCTTTCTTTTATTCTATCGCTTGTTATTATTTTAGTTCCGGGAACTTCTACAACCTCATCTGATATTCTATATTTATTTTCTTCCTTATATCCTTTTTCTTTATCAGATTTAATACTTATAACAGATACTATTATCACAATACCCAAAATAAATATTAAAGCAATTATTATTAATTTAATATTTTTCTTTATAAAATCTAAAATCTTCTTTTTCATTATCTCACCAACTTTAATCCATTACTCTGATGTATGGAACATCATCACTTGATTTATATTTGTATTTATCTGGATTTAAATTATATTCTTCTGGGAAAACATATTCAGGTGTTGGATGTAAATCTACTGATTCAGAGACACCATCATAAGTAACTGTATAAACAGTATAGTATTCATAACTATTTATTGATATAGTTTCTCCGCTTACTATAACGTTAACCATTTCAGAAGCACCTCTAGGGAATGTTTTTTTCCTTAAACCAATGGCTTTAACATTATATGGTTGAGTACTCTTATTATAAAAACACTGTTTAAATGAACAATTTGCTGTATAATCTTCTTCTGTTGGAGGAGTACACACTGCATTGGTAAAACTATCATTATATGTAAGTTTCTTTTTATAGTTTCCTACTATTTCTGATGTTTTTTCAATAAATTCTGATAAATCACATTCTTCTTTTTCTTCTTCACCTTCTGGAGTTGATTCACCAGGCATTTTACATTCACTAGTATCTGTTGCAGTTTCTGAATAGTAGCATTGTCCACGACAAGCTGCTGTACTAATTGTTGAACCACTTGAATGCTCATATGTTGTTACTGAAGGTTTTGGCCTTTTTTCATCACACTCATTGAATTCTGAAGCATAAAAAGCACTAGATTTTGCAACATTACCATGAGAATCTTTTACAAATAAATAATAATCATCTACTAGTACCTCAAAACCTATCTCTGCATCGGTATGAGACTTTAGTCCATCTGGTTCATTATAATAGAATAGTATTGAATCAACATCTGTTCCACTATAAAGAGTTCCATCCTGTTTTCCTAGATATTTATCATCTGTACAATCTGCTCCGTTAGGATCTTTACTAACACATACCTTATATGAATCAAAGAAGTCTTCAGCTATAATACTAATTCTAAACATGGTATCACTATTATATGTTTCCCATGATCCCAATAAAGATCCATTATTAGAAGCTGGTGGATCTGTATCTACATGAGTTGCATTTTCATAACTGGCTGCTATAGATAAGATTCTTGGTTTGTCATCTTTATAAACCTTATATTTCAATGGTGTAGATGTTGTAGCAACTATGCCTAAAGAATTTCTAACCCTAGCATATATTTCATATTCTTCACCGTTGTAACTGTTGGTATCATCAAAATTTATTTCAACAGTATCTTCATATGGTTTATACGCACTCCAACTACATTCATCTTCACTATCGACTTTTTTATAACAAATACTAGTTTCTAAATTTATAGAATCTTCAAAATCATCTACAACTAGCATATTGTATAATGCAGTTCTACCATTAACAACAATTCCCGAAGACTCATCTACTTGGTCTATTCCAACTGGAGTAATATTTGGATATTTTGTTACGTGCTGAGTTACTGCGTCAACTTCCTCATCTATGAATTTAGGAGCACTTGCTGTATATAGCGTATATGGTTTACTAACATGTGTAGTTAAACCTCCTGAATCTCTTAAATAAACATATAATGTTTTATTTTTATATTGAGACTTATATGGATTAGTCATACCTTTATTAAATATATATTCTCTTTCTTCTTCAACAAATTGTTTATAAGGCACATAATGTGTAGAATTTGCAGCAGTACAATCTGCTTCAGTTTCAGATACACATACTGTCATTTCTCCTTGTTCTAATCCATCATCTTCTTCTATACCTGCTACTCCATCAATGTCATCAGTAGCTTCAAATATTACACTGACTTTTTGTCCTTTACCATTAGCATCTTCAGCTAAATAAGGACACTTATAACTTGATAAACATTCAGAACTTTGGACTATATCTATTTCATTTTCAACACTTACTTGAACTTCTTCACCAGTTTGTTCATCTATTTCTGTCTTTAACAAAGAAATCTCTGGTGGTTTATTTTTATAAACTTTGTATTTTTGAGTAGATGGCTCAGAACCTGCTGAATAATTATCATAAACTTTTAAGACAATAGTTCTTTCTCCACCATCATATGTACCTGCTACATGATATTTTAATCCTTTAGTTTCATCATATTCAGCAAGACTTTTCTTTTCTACTACTTCGCTACTTCCTTGAGTTTGGATTGTATATTGTAAATCATTTAAATCTAAAATGTCATCATCTGCTTGAAGGAAGAAAGTAAGATTCAAACTATTATTATCGGTACTAACAAATGGCCTATCTTCAGAGTGAACATCAAATCCAGTAATTTCTGGAGCTTTATTCTTATAGAGTGTATATCTTTTTGAACTTTCGCTAATGGCACCTTCAGAGTCCTTTGAAACAACATAGAGTGTTTTAGTACTACCATTATATGGAGTAGCATTGCCCGCATCAAAAGTAAAGATAGTACCTGTAGCATATTCCGAATAAGGCTTGAAATTAGCTTCATTATTACAGTTTGCTCTATTTTCTGAAATACAAACTTTTATATTATTATATAAATCATCACTATCTAAATCGTCTAAAATATTAATATAAACACTTGCTTTAGCATTTCCACCACTTGTAACAGTTCCATTATTATTTACGATAGGACATTCATCACTATTATTACAAGCATATCCATTACTCATAATAGATATACTGTCTATTTGTGGTGGAATATTTTTATAAACAGTATAGTCTGAATAAGTTACAGTATTTGAATAATGATTACATTCATCAATTAAAGTAACTTTTAATGTTCTCTTTTGACCATCATAATGACCACTTAATCTAAACGGTATTCCATTTGCATCATATCGATATATTTGATCAGTATTACCTTCAACTATTCTAACTCTTAAATTAGAATTAGGAGTAACATCATCAGATCCATTTACAAACACTTTAACATTTAAACTGTTATATCCAGTTTCTGCAGTAACAACATCAACTTGTTTTTTATTTGGATCAAAAGAAGGATTACCATCATTATGAACTTTATATGTTAATACCTTTGAACTTATCTCATTACTACTATCTGCTACAAAGACTTTCAATTTATATTCTTGACCGGTTAAATTACATTGTGCTGTATCAAATTCGATATAAACATCATCACGCACCATGTCTCTGTAAGATACATAATTATTACAACTATTTGCATTAGTATTTGCTGTATAGCATACTTTTAAAGCATTAGTTGAATCAATATCATCTGATAAATCCAATTTTAGTATAGCTGTCCCTTTATTTACTGGATCTTCTGCTCTTCTTACTAATTTAGATCCTTCTCCAATTACAGGAGGTTCATTTTTATGCAATTTATAACTAATGTTTGTTTGAACTCTATTTTTTTCAGGATCAATTACTACAATATATAAATTAACTTGATTATTACCTAAATAGCCATAACCCATTTTATCGAACTCATAAGTTTTAGTAAAAGTGTTTTCTTCACCATATGGTAGTTTTTCACCATTCAATGCATCAGTATAACTAGATGTTGAAAGACCTACTAAAAGTTGATTTGTTGGATTATCTCTATCAGTAACAGTTAAGTTAAGTGTAGCATCTAGTGAGTTATAATTTTTACCAGAAGTTGATGTTAAGGTTGCTTTAGTGATAACTGGAGGAAGTGTTTCTCCAGATGATGATTGGTCCTCTAAACTTGGCTGGTTATAAATATTACTAACAGTTTTAACATAGTCTACACCATCATTTTGTTCTTTTAATGTTGAATTAATATAATTTGACATTATAACATGCGGATCGTTAACTTTTATTATATTGTTTTCTGAAATATTTTTAACAAATCTAACAGCATTTGATTGCTTTAGTAAATCTTCCTTTGTTAATTCAATACCTCTATATCCTCCGGCTTTTGTTTTTTCTACAATAGCTCCTGAGTACTCTAATTTTCCCCCATTATTTTTTACAACAACAAATGAAGCTTCTTTAATGTATTCTCCATCATTTGGAGCTTGGTCAAAGTCTTCACTATCCAAATAAACTAAACTGATGACAATACAATCTCCCGGTTCTGGTTTTTCCATAATAGTACTAGATGCCTTCAACTTATGTTCTGCCTGTGACATTAATTTTCTAACATCACTTACATAAATCTTATCTCTATTCCTTTCTACTACACCAACTATTGTTGGAATGGCAAAAACAAATAATATTCCTAGTAATACTATTGATGCTAAAAGCTCAATTAATGTAAAACCTTTATTTCCTTTTCTTTTATTCTTCATATTATCACCATACATCCTATTATAACAATTATTATATCACGGAAAGTATTTCATTACAATTGCATATGCTTAAAAAATCAAAAAAAAGTAGTGCTATTTCTCACTACTTTTTATCATTAAATTAGTAACCATATCTTAGTATTTCAAATGTTACATTTTGAAAACTTCCTACCCCTGAAGCTTCGCTTTCATTATGGCAAAGTAAATCAAACATAAACCTTTTTCCAATACCAATATTTCCACCACGATCTAAAACTATAGCATTAAATGTTCCTAGTCTAGTTCCACTTATTCTAACTATAGTTCCAAAAGGATATTTTCTATCTCCTGCAACTATTCTAACACTACCGTAGGTTGGATCTTGATATTCAATACTTTGTCTTGCATCAAAACCAGTTGCTAAATGACCACTACATCCAACGCAATCAGGGCCGTAGGCAGACATAGGTCCTACTTGTCTTTCTAACACATCAGTAACAACACTTGCTTCTGCAACATTATTTGATACTGTGTTTTCTACTTTAGCAACAGATTCTGTAATGTTATTAGTTGGTTTATCTTTATCTATTTCCTTTTCTCCATCTTTCTTTTCTTCTACTTCAGGTAGTTCAGTCTTTCTAAAATTAAGTTTTTTAAAACTTGCTGTATCAAGGCTTCTAGAAAGATGCTTTGTTGAAATATTATTATGTTCTGGTTGTACAAATAAAGAAGTCATAATTGCGATTACTAAAAATATATTAATTGTAATATAAAATTTTTTCATAACAAAACTCCTCGTATAATGATTTTATCATTAATCCGAGGAGTTTACAATATTAATTTCTTTCTCGTTTACACGTATATCCTGAAGCATTCATACCTGTTTCTATTGAGTCCATGTCTTGACCATTAGTATATTGAGGATATGTTCCCCCTGCTTCTGAATATGCTGAATCTAGCTGTTCAGCATCAATCTCAGCATAAGTAAATCCTTGTTTTTCAATCAACTTACCTTCAGAATAATCACAACTTACATTTATTCCATTTATACCTTCAGTAGTTTCTTTTAATTTCTTACAACGCTCTGCTAAATCATCCATTGTACTAGCATCTAATGTTGGATCTCCTTTAGTAGTAACCATATAATCTAATTTTTCTAGTTTATTACCAGTAAACGAAAAGACTAGACGATATCCTTTATCTAAATTAGTTGTATTTGTATCATAAGTACAAATTAATCTACCATCTACTATTTTTTCATTTGCTTGTTCAATTTGACCAGCCTTATACATATCAACCATAGTAGTTATCTGTGGTAAGAAAATTATAAAAGCGATTAAAAACAAGAAGAACAGTATTAAGGCAACTACTTTACCTTTACTTGGCGGTGTATAATTAATTTCCACTTTATTTAAATCTTCATTTACCATTGCATTTGGATCTTCTTTATTAGGCCCAATATTTCCAATAACTCCAGGAGCTTCCATTCTATTAGTAACTGGAGCAGAACTTGTGTTTTGTTCAGCGCTAACTGGTTCACTAGTTGGAACAGTTGGTGCAATAGGTGCTGCAGGAGCTTCTGACGTAGTTGGAGTTTCACTTACAGCTGTCGGATCAGATACAAGCATAGAACTATCTACAGCTGGTTTCTCTTCTCCTATTTCTGGAATAGCATTAGTATTATTTAAATCATTGTTATTCACACTATCAACTCCTATTCTAATTAGATTATATCACACATATTTATCTTAAACTAGATATTTTTTCTTGAAAATTTTCACTATTAATAATATAACTTCCCGATACTAGTATATCTGCCTTATTACATTTATCTTTAGTTTTATTATCAATACCACCATCTACACTTACTACAGCCTTTATTTTATATGAATCAAGTAAAGCTTTTACTTCTTCCAATTTACTTTCAGTATTCTCAATGAATTCTTGTCCACCCTTTCCAGGATATACACTCATAACTAAAATGTAGTCTAAATATGGTAAATATGGTATTAAAGCATTAACTTTAGTATCTGGAGAAATTGCCAAACCACACTTGATAGAATAACTTTTAATAAGTTCTAAATCCTTTAAAATATCTTCTTCTACTTCAACATGAAAAGTAATATATTCAGTATTTAATTCTGCATATAAAGGAATATATTTTGATGGTTCTTTTACCATTAAATGAACATCTAACCTCTTAGAAGTATATTCATAAATATGACGCATTTCTCTAAATGGCATCGTTTTATTAGGAACAAACTTACCATCCATAATATCTACATGAATATAGTCTACATCAGTATTATTTAACTTGGCTAAATCTTCTGGAATATTCTTACTACTTAAAAATGATGCACTAACTTTCATTTTTATCAACTCCTATAAAATTTAAATAATTAAGATATCTACTTTCTAATATATTATTCGCTAAAACTTCTTTTTTCACGACACATTCTTTCTCATTTGTATGAGTACAATCTTTAAAAGGACATGGAAAATTTTTAAATTCTTTGAAAGCATTCTTTATTTCTTCTTTACTATATTGATTAAATTCTAAAGAAGAAAATCCTGGAGTATCCATAACTTTACCTCCCATGAATTCAAATAATTCAACTACTCTAGTAGTATGTTTTCCTCTACCTAAAGCATGAGATATCTCTCCAGTATCTAAATTCCATTCCGGATTAAGTTTATTTAATAATGTACTTTTTCCAGCACCAGTTTGTCCAGTAAATACACTCGTCTTATTACTTAACATTTCTTTTAATTTATCCAATTCAGTATTAAATATCACTTCGTATCCTATCTTCTTATAGTAATCTAGGATAGTATCATAATTTTCTAAATTATCTTCAGAAATCAAATCTCTTTTAGTAATACAAATAATTGGTTTTACATGATTTATTTCCATAAGTACAATAAATTTATCTAGTAAATTAAGTGAAAAATCAGGATCCTTCAAACTAGTAATTAAGAAAGCTTGGTCTATATTACTAACTTTCGGTCTCTGAAAAACATTTTTTCTTTCTAATATTTCTTCTATTAATTTTTTTTCTTTACTGAAAAGAACATAATCCCCTACTACAGGAGTAATATGTTCTTTTCTAAATATTCCACGACATTTACAAGGATAAATCTCATTTTCATAACTTACAAAATATAAATCACTACTAATTTTAATAATTTGTCCTTTCATAAATCCCCCTACTCGCTACATTTTTCAGTTTCTGTATCCCAACTAAAGCCAGCTTTTTCACAATCTGTTTGAGTAGTATAATCACTAGCTTTCTTCTCCTCAGGTTTAGGTGTTGGTTTTGGCTGTTCTTTTGGTTTAACAGCTACAACGATTCTTAATGTTGTACCTTTAATAATCGTTGTTCCAGCAGTTCTAGATTGACTAATAATTGTTCCTGGAGAATATCCACTAGTCTCTTGTTCTACTTTATCAAGAACTAATTCATATTTATTGCAGAAAGCCTCAACGTCACTTAAGCTCCAACCTTCTCCAGCCATATCTGGGAACTTATCAACTATATTAGGTGTATATAATACTAATGAATCACCCTTCTTTACTTTAGTTCCTTTTTCTAATGATTGACCTATTACTTCATTATCATCATTATATTCTTTATTCTTATCTTCAGGTTCTTTCTTTTCAATTGTTACTACTAAACCATATTTAGTTTCTAGTCTAGTCTTTATTTCAATAGCATTTTGACCTTTATAATCTTCTAATTTTATAGTTTCGTCTCCCTTAGATTTATAGATGATTACAGCAGTTCCTTTTTTAACACTTCTACCTTTAGCAGGATTAGTTTTAACTACTCTATTTTTCTTAATTTTTGCTGAGAAAGTTGTCTTTATTTCTTTTACTTCAAAACCAGCTTTTTGTAATTTCTTTTCACACTGACTAACTTTTAATTTTTCACAGTCAGGAACTTTTACAGCTTTTTTATGTGAAAGAGCTGGAACTATAAAGAATAAAGTAATTAATAATAGTGCACTAGCTCCAAAGATACTAGCTAATATAATAATTAGTTTCTTACTGTTTTTATCTACAGCTTCTTCTACTTCGTCTACTAAATCTCCTGTTATTTCAGTTACAAAATCAGTTGGATCGTCAGTTGTTTCTAATTTAGCAGTTTCTTCTAATTTCTTTATTCTCTTAGTATCTGTTTCATTTTCAGGATATTTATATTGATATTCTGGTTCATCCATTCTATCATCATCTAGTGCAGTTAGTAAGTCTTCATGCATACTACGAGCACTATCATATCTATTTTTAGGATTCTTAGCAGTTGCTCTCTTAACAATGTTTTCAATACTTTGAGGTATTGCCTCATTTTCGTCTCTTAATCTTGGTAGAGGCTCTCTCATATGCTTAAGAGCTATTTCTACTGCATTATCTCCCTTAAATGGTAATGATCCACTAAGTAATTCATAAAAGATAATACCCATTGAATATATATCACTTTTAATAGTACATCCTTTTCCACTAGCTTGTTCTGGTGGTAAGTAATGAACACTTCCCATTACTGAATTAGTTTGTGTAAGTTGTGTAGAATTAAGTGCCATTGCAATACCAAAATCAGTAATTTTAATTTGCCCATCATCTTTAATCATAATATTCTGAGGTTTTAAATCTCTATGAATAATATATGAATCATGGGCATGAGCCATACCATCAGTAAGTTGACTCATTATATCTATTGCTTCACTTAAAGTAAGTGTACCTCTCTTCTTTAATAATTGTTTTAGAGTTTTTCCTTCAATATATTCCATAACGATGTAATAAAGACCATCATCTTCACCAACATCATACATTTCAACTATATTAGGATGAGCAAGACTAGATGCAGATAATGCTTCTCTTTGAAAACGTCTTACAAATTTTTCATCATTAGACAAGTCTCCGCGAAGTACTTTTATCGCAACATTTCGGTCTAGTATAGTATCGTATCCTAAATAGACATTAGCCATACCACCTTCGCCAATTGATCTAACTATTTCATATCGATCATTAATTTTTTGCCCCTTTGTTATCACTTGTCTTCACCTTCTTCTGTACGAACTAAGTAAGCAACCGAAATATTATCTGTTCCACCCCTATTATTTGCTTTACTAATTAATCTATTAACTTTCTCTTCAACAGTTCCTTCTCCTAAAAGAACTTTTTCAATGTGTTCTCTATCTAACATCCCAGTAAGTCCATCACTAGCTAATAGTATTTCTGTAACTTCTATGTCACAATCAAATATATCAATATCAACTTCTGATGAAGTACCTAAAGCTTTCATTAAAACATTCTTTTTCGGATGAACACTAGCTTCTTCCTTAGTTAATTCTCCAGCACTAACTAATAAATTAACTAATGTATGATCATATGTAACCTTATGAAGATTATTATCTTTCATTACAAAACCACTTGAATCTCCTACATTACCAAACAGCAAAAAATCTTTAGTTAATATTGCAGAAACTAAAGTAGTACCCATCCCTTTACTTTCAGGATGACTCTTCTCATATTGAAATATTAAAGTATTAATCTCATCAACAGAATCACGAATCCAGTTAACAGTATCAACCTTTGTCATATTACGAAATGACTCTTTAAAATGTTTTCCTAAATAATTAATGGCTATAGATGAAGCAACTTCTCCTGCAGAATGACCACCCATTCCATCGGCAATTGCCATTAATATACTACCCTCATCATTCTTAACTATAATTACACTATCTTCGTTATGGTCTCTAACCATACCCGGATCAGTTAAATAAAATGATCTCATAGTTCCTCCTTCTTACTTCTAAGTTGTCCACAAGCTGCGCTTATATTGCCACCAAATTCTCTTCTTATTGTTACACCAATATTATTCTTTTTAAGTATATCATAAAATCTCATAATTTGAATAGTATTTGTTCGCTTAAAATCAATATTATTTGTTTCATTATAAGGAATTAGGTTTATATAACAGTTTAAACCTTTAACTAATTTAGCTAATTCTAAGGCATTTTCTTCACTATCATTAACATCTTTCAATAAAATATATTCAAAAGTAAGTCTTCTATTAGTTTTTTTCAAATATACTTTTAAAGAATCCATTAATTCTTTTAAAGGATAAGCTTTATTAATAGGCATAATCTTATTTCTAAGTTCATCATTAGGTGCATGAAGACTAATGGCTAAATTAACTTGCATATCTAAATCACTAAATTCTAATATCTTAGGGACTATACCACAAGTACTAACAGTAATATGGCGAGCTCCTATGCTTATACCTTTAGGGTCATTTATTATTCTAAAGAATTTTATTAAATTATCGTAATTATCAAATGGTTCTCCAATACCCATAACTACAACATGACTAATTCTCTTTCCTAATTCTTCTTCAATTAAAAGTATTTGCAAGACCATCTCTGATACTTCTAAGTTACGTACTTTTTTTCTGCGACCAGATTCACAAAACTTACATCCCATATTACAACCAACTTGAGAAGAGATACAAACACTATTACCATAATCATGAAACATTAATACTGCTTCAATATGTTCTCCATCACTAAGTTCAAACAGATACTTATGAACATCCTCATCTTTTTCTACTTTAACTATTGTTATATCACTCAAAGTATAATTATTCATAATATCTTCTAAAACATCTCTTTTGATGTTAGTAACTTCAGAAAAACTTTTAATTCTTTTAACATACAGCCAATCAAATAACTGATCAGCATGAAATTTCTTAGAATTAATACTTAAAAAATAATTTTCTAAATCTTCTCTAGTTAAATTATAAATACTAGTCATATTATCACACCCATAGTAATTTTATTATATCATAATAAATAAAAAGATAGTTAATTATTAACTATCTCTTTTATTTCTCCAAATTGTTCATATGATAAATCTATCTCTAAATTATCATCACATTCTTTATTGCTCTTACAATAACTATCTAAATGATAAATAATACTATCTACTTTATTATCTTCATCACTACTTATAGTTAAACTATTAGGTAAATCATCAATATCTGTCTCTTTATTATTAATTAGGCTATTAATAGTATTACTAGATATTAAGAAATTATATTTAGTAGTACCACTTTGATAATCAGTTTTAGAATCATAAGTAGCATTATCTATTAATAATAAAATATTATTCAAATTAATGAATTCACTATATAAATATGGATTATCTATTTCATTATTTTCTAAATAGTATTTATTTCCGTCATAATAATATTTTTTATCATTAAAAGTAAATGTTTCCTTATTACCATTTCTATCACCTATATATTGGTATTTAATATTATCTTTAGTGATTATATATTCAAAGTGATAATTATTTTTTGATAGTAAACTAGTATCAAAAGAATAAGCCTTTCCTGGTTCATAATCTTTTTCATAACTAGTATTATCATTAAATCTTATGATCATAATTATCACAAGAAAAACTATAAAATAAAAAGCAAAGAAAAGAATTGCTTTTCCTCGAGGAGTTTTTCTTACTTCTTTAATAAATTCAATAAACTGTTTCATTAATTAAACACCTTACCTAATAATTTATCCTTTCCTACACCATTAACATAACTAGTAGCATCCATTAACTTTTTACCAAATGGTTTTACTTTAGTAATAATAATTGCTCCATCATTAGTCTTAACCACAATACCTTGTTTATTAATATCAACTATTTCACCACAAGTACCTTTGTATCCCTTATCACTAATAATAGACTCATATATTTTCATTTCCTCATCAAATAAAATTGCATTTGCAGAAGGTACTGGAGATAAACCTCTAATTAGATTAAATACTTCTCTACTGTTCTTATTAAAATCAATATGTTCTTCTTCTCTTTTGATATTATAAGCAAAAGTAACTTCATCTTCATTTTGTTTAATTCTTTCATTAGTACCATCTATAATACTAGGTAAAGTTTCAAGTAATACTTCTTTACCTAAAACACTTAATTTATCATGAAGAGATTCTAGATTATCATCATCGGTAATTTCTATTTCTTTTTGACTAATTATATCCCCATCATCCATCTTAACATCCATATACATAATAGTAATACCTGTAGTTTTATAACCATCAATAATAGCTTTATGGATAGGAGCTCCTCCTCTTAATTTAGGTAAAAGAGAGGCATGTACATTAATACAGCCCAATTTAGGACAATCCAAAATAGCTTTAGGAATAATTTGTCCATAAGCACAAGTCACTATTATATCTGGATTTAAATCTATTATTTCTTGATAATCTTCTCTTATTTTAACTGGTTGAAATACAGGAATATTATGTTTAAGAGCTACTTCCTTAATTGGAGTATTTTTTAATTCTTGTTTTCTTCCTACTCTTTTATCTGGTTGACTAACGACTAAAATAACTTCATAATTTTCAATTAAACCTTCAAGTACTGGAACAGCAAAATCTGGTGTTCCCATAAAAATAACTTTCATTTATATCCCTCTTATTATCATAAATATTGTAATAATAACCCCTAAAGTAATTAGTAATGCTCCAGTTATTAAAAGAATTGAAACAGTACCATAAGTATTCATAAATTCTTTATTTTCTTGTTCTCTTTTTTGTTTATTAAGTTCTTCTTGATACTCTTCTTCATAGGCAAGTCTATTTTGATCATCATAATAACCTTCTAAAGTAATAATAGAAAGTTCTTCCTTAGGAATAATATCTTTACAATTAACTCTATTCTTTTTAGGACTTAATAAGCTATCAACTATATCATAAATATCTTCGCTACTATTAATATAATCTTTTATATCAGTATATTTATCTTTAAAAAGATTTCTTTTTACAAGTAATAAACTAACTTTTTTCTCTTCTCTATGTAATAAATCCCATTCTTCTTTTACTAAATCTAATATGTATTTTTCATCATCTTTACTAAATGAATTATTACTCATAAACCTTTTCAAACGGCGCATCGTAAGATTATAGTTATCTATCAAATAACCATCTTGTTTCTGTCTATTGCCAAAATATTCTTCGTTTCTTAAGAAACTTGAAAAGTAATTCGGACTATATACTGAGTAATAACACCCCATTAAGAAATCATCAGTAAATGTTACTGATTTTTTAGAAAAATCTTTTTCAATAATATTAATTACATTATATTTAGAAAATATTTTATTTAATTTACTGAATCTATCATAATAATTCTCATAATTTTCCGGGTCAAAACCATTTTCTTCAATATACTTAGTATAACTAGTATTAAATCCATGAACATAATATCCATTAGTTATATATCTATCATATACATATTTAATAATTTCTTTTTTTGATTCTGGTTTATTAGTATCTTTAATATCCATTTTAATCAATAGTAATTTACAAATTACTTTATTAATACCAACTAATATATCATCATAGTTATACATCTTTTTATAAAGTCTATCTAATTGTTCCATATACTCTTCAAATAGATAAACATCATCAAACATTATTTGATATTTAAATAACGCTTCATAGAAAGTATAAAGTGCTAATTCATTACTAATAGTCATCTTACGATTTTCAAAACTTTTTAAATCTTTAGAAAAATATCTATCATTAGTTTTTAATTCATAGATAAAATCATTTACATCTTTTCTTTTTAATAATTCGTCTAACACTTTATCACCTCCTTTTTAATATTAATACCTATTTATTACCCAAAATAAAGCATAGCATAGTAAACTACACCTAATACTATTATTGCTCCTAAACCCAATAACAATAAAATTACAAATGGGTTTTTCTTATCGTAATAATCATTTAATTGAGTAGAAGATTTTTCCATTAAGGTTTCATATTCTTCTCTGTTCTTTTTGTTTACCTCTGTTTCTCTATTTTCATTATCCATAACACACCTCTATCTTCTATAAGAATATCATATTTTAAAGTATTTGACTAGGATTAAAGTCAATATCAATCTTTACTTTACTATTAGTTTTGTAATGTTCTAGAATTTTATTTAGTAAAGGAATTAAATAATCATCACTTTTATATTTTAATAAAATATTATATCTAAAGATATTATTCATCTTAAATATACTAGCATTACTAGGTCCTAGAATTATTGTAGAAGTTAAATTTCTTTCTAAACTTCTTTTTATTTTATTAGCTTCAACTAATAAATAATTAGTATCTTTACCACTAATTCTAATATTACATAAATAATAGAATGGTGGATATTTAAGTTTTCTTCTAATATTCATTTCTTCTTCATAAAAAGCTAAATAATTATGGTTTTTAACTAAGTTAATTGCATAATGATCTGGATTAAATGTTTGTATAATTACTTTGCCTTCTTTAGAACTACGTCCACTTCTACCAGCAACTTGATCAAGTAATGAGAAAGTATTCTCAGCACTTCTAAAATCCGGAATATTAAGCGATGTATCAGCATTAATTACTCCTACTAAAGTAACATCAGCAAAATCTAATCCTTTAGATACCATTTGAGTACCAAGAAGAATATCATATTCATGATTTTTAAATGATTCAATTATCTTCTCATGCATACCTTTCTTACTAGTAGTATCAAAGTCCATTCTAACTATTTTACTATCTGGGAATATCTTACTTAATTCTTCTTCTATCTTTTGAGTTCCTACTCCTAAATTACTTAAAGAAGCTTCTCCACATTCAGGACATTTACTATATACTTTTCCTCCATATCCACAATAGTGACATCTAAGTGTATTACTACTCTTATGATAAGTTAGAGTAATATCACAATTAGGACATTTAAAAGTATAACCACAGTTCTTACAACTAACAAAAGAAGCATAACCACGACGATTTAGAAGTAATATTACTTGTTCTTTTCTTTCTAAACAATTACTAATAGATTCAATTAAACTAGGTGAAAAGTATCCTCTACTCTTACCTAAAGACTTATTCATATCTACTATTTCTACTTCAGGTAATTTTTTACCATTAATTCTATTTGGTAATTCAAGTAATTTGAATACTCCCTTTTTAGCTCTAGCCATAGCTTCTAATGATGGAGTAGCACTTCCGAATACTACAGGAGCATGGTTAGTTTCTCCTCTAATTAAAGCTATTTCTTTAGCACTGTATCTAGGACTAGGATCACTTTGTTTATATGAATCACTATGTTCCTCATCAACTATAATTACACCAAGATTATCAAGAGGAGCAAAGATAGCGCTTCTAGCCCCTATAACAATCGATGCTTCTCCACGATATATTCTTCTCCATTCATCATACTTTTCTCCATCACTAAGAGCAGAATGAATAGCGGCTATTTTATTACCAAAACGTACTTGAAAACGATTAATCATTTGGGGAGTTAAACTAATCTCAGGTACTAAAACAATACTAGTCTTACCCAAACTTAAATAGTAATCAATTATTTCCATATAAACTTCTGTCTTACCAGAACCAGTCACTCCATATAATAAATAAGCTTTATCACTACCATTAATAACACTATTAACACAAGACTCTTGATCAGGAGTTAACTTCTTAATATCTCTTTTTTCTTCTTTATAATCAACTCGGTAATGTTCTACCTTTTCTTCTACAAGTACTCCTTTTCTAACAAGAGTATTTAAGCTACTAAGAGATATATCAACAAGTTCTTTTTTTATTACTTTACCTTTTTCTTTAACTAAATCTATTATCTTTAACTGATTATCATTAAACTTACCAGTAACATCACCCAAACTATAATAAGTATCATATCTAATATTAATAGTACTATTCTTTTTAGCCTTTAATGCTTTAGGTAACATAGTTTGGTAGCAACTCATTAAAGTAGCAAGTGTCTTGTCTCTAATAATCTTGCCTAATTCTAATAATTCATCATTTAATACTACATCTTTATCTACTATATCTATTATTTCTTTTAAATCATCTAATTCACTAGAAGACTTTATCTCCATAACAAAACCTTCAAGAGTCATTCTGCCAAAAGGAACTGATACTCTGATTCCTACTTTAATATCATTTTCTAAATTCTTAGGTACAATATAGTCAAATATCTTATCAACATTACGGTTAGTAATCTCAACTAAAACACCTACTATCAAAGTATCACCTCCACTATTTATATTATACCAAAATATGACACAAAAAAGCTTTCAATTGTAAGCCAATTGAAAGTTTTCATCTATTCAACTATATAAGGACTATCCGTACTACCATTTCCACTCGTATACTCAACTGAATTTTTCAATGAAATTGCTGGACGAACTCCTCTAGAAGTATTATAAGATCCACCTGTTAGATTCAAGCTTCCAGCTGCAACATAATAATTACTAACATATCCACTAGTACCACCTACCGGATTTCTTGGTGTAATAAGCCAATAAACTGCTCCAGATTTTGCTGCACTATCAGTTTTTAACAAATCTACTTCCTGACGAGTCATTAACCCAATTTTGTATGTTAATTGAGCTTTGGGATTGCTTACGCTAAATTTGTCTGTTTCATTTGGACAACTCAACCCATTAGCTGCATTATTGAAAGATGTTTTTTTCAAATTTCTTCCATTACAAAATATTGTATCTTCTAACTTATCACCATAACTTTCTAAATTGTTTTCGTACCAAGTATCAATCATAGTCTTTATAACCGAATCTGTTTGATTCACATTATCAGCACTCAACATATCTTCAAGTGTTTCTATTATTGTTTTTCCAGTATTTAGTGTCATTGCCATACCAGTGTTACCGCTAAGTGTGAAATAATATCTTACTGAGGAACAAGTTGTAATATTATTACTGGCACCTGTACATACATATTTATGATTAGAATCATACCCTGTTTGTGTATTTGTTAAAGTATAAGAGCCATCTGAATATGTTACGCTTTCTCCAAACAAGTGATTACTTATACCCGATGAAGTTACATTGACTGATATTGTAGCCAACGTATCTGGATTATACATATATCCCATCTTTCCTTGTGACAGATTTGTCGTATTCCCTTCATTAAATACACTACTTCCAATTGTTGTATTTGCTCCAGTGTTATTACACTTACCCTCAGATGGTACACCATTATAAATTACTTTTACTCCACCAGTATCAGTTGTTCTCCACATTTGCCAACAAAATCCTCCAAAAATTATATTATTCTTATTCTTAACAGAAGTTGCTTCTTCTTCTGTTTCTGCGTAATAATGATATATTGGATTATAACCTCTACCAGCCATCGAGTCTTGATGAGGCCCTTCATATTCTCTTGCTAAACCGCCTGATACTGCTTCTTGCTGTAAAATATGATATAAACTATTGTGAGGAACACTAACAGCTGTATCATCTGCTTGTCTATAGGTTATAGAAAAAGTAAGATTTAATGTTTGATTAGTAGATGGTAATTCTTCTGCAGTTATATCTCTTCTATATCCTATTCTTATTTTATACGTTTCAGTATCTCCGGCAGCAAGGATTTGTTTTTCTGCTAAATTAGTTCCATCTTCATAAGTAGCACTATAATTTAAATAATCCGGTATATTGGTTATTTCTGTATTATTTAGTTTTGATATAATAGATTCTATCATTCCATCTAATGTTCCATCATTTGCTGCATCTACAGTAAATTCATAGAAATCTCCGGGTTCAGATAATGTTACTGTATAACTTACAGTAGTCATCGCAGTATCTATTACTGGAGTATTCGCTGTTACACTACCTTCTGCTACCTGAACATTTTCCCAATGTATATTCCAATTTGCACCTCTTATTTGTGCCACACCATTGATATTTAAATCGCTTTGTATAATGGCATAACCAACTGATATAACTAATACTAACAATACTAATATTAGTCTCATATTATGTTTATCTATTCTCATACACTTCACCTATTATAAGTATACTTGATGTTTCAATTTTTTGCAATAACCTCAATATAGTAAACAACAATTTTTTAAGAATTTAGTAATTTCATTATGTGAAGTTTTTTGTTAATTCACAATATTTTGCTTCACATAATTATTCACAAAAAAAGAGACTATTCATCTCTTTTATTTTACCAGTAAGTTGTCCTTTCTCCGCAATAAGCTTCTCCAGCTGGTGTAACACCACAATTCCAGTCTACATAAGATGCAATTATAGTACCGTATTCTGTTAAATTGACTGATAAACCATTTTCAGGAGAGAAACTACATATAAATTCGCCTGGAGTTCCTTCTAAATTATAGCATTTATTACTACCAAAAACATTAAACATTTGTGTTTTATACGTTGCATATGCTGGACTAGTACACACGTCATTTGTTGAATTATAGTATTCTGCTTTACAATAATTCGTACTTGGCGAATCAAAATCTTTTGTATCTATCCATTTCAAACTATATGTTCCTGCAGTTTTTCCAGTAATATTAGCAATCTCTGGTGTAATTACAAATTCCACATAGATATCCTGTACTATTCCATTAAGAACCTTATTTTTTAAATATACTGGAATAGGATTACTATCATTCATTGCTTGTCCAGCATTTGCCATTGCGGCTTCTGGAGTAGAAAATTGTGTCACACTAGCTGGAATAGCACTACCAACACTAATAGTATAATCTCCTACACCATATCTATAATAATTTGTAGTATAAACTGCTATAGAATGATCGACAACAGTAGCTGCAGCAGTAGCTTGTCTATATGTTACTGTGAATTGTAAGCTTAAATTTTGATTCGTTGCCGGTATTTGATTCAATTCTATATCATCTCTATATTCAATTCTTACTTTATACGTTTCTGTTGTATTATGTAATAACTGTTGATTGGCTTGCAAAGGTTCATCATTAGTATATGTAATACTATATTTCAAATATGCTGGTAGTTCAGTAAGTGTTGCTCCATTTAACTTGAAATCTATTGTATCGATCATCGCATCCATTTGTCCACCATTTACCGCATCTACAGTAAATTCATAGTAATCTCCTGGAATAGGTAATATTACACTATAATTAACAGTAGTCCCATTACTTATAGTTGGTTGTGTCACAACATTACTTCCAGTTACACTTCCATTAGTTACTTGTACATTTGCCCAATGTATATCCCAATTAGCATGTTTTACTTGAGCAGTACCATTAATGTTTAAGTCACTATTAATATAAGCATATCCTAGTCCTAATCCCACTATTAATAATAACAAAATGATTTTTACATTATCTCTATCTATTCTCATACACTCACCTATATTAATTTTATAACTATTTATTTTATTTTTGTATAAACCAGACATTTACAAAAAAAGAGATTATTCATCTCTTTTATCATCTATCAATTCATCTTCACTTATTGGTATAGCTATATGTCTATATCTAGGTCTTGTATATAGTAATATAGTCATACTAGCAGTAAATAATATAAGAATTATAAATAAAATTATACTTATCATAATTACCTTCCAAACAATCTTAATATATCATTAAAAGTAATTACTACCATTAATAACATTAATAATATTAAGAATACTGTATGTATCTTATTTTCTAGCTCTGGATTTACTGGAGAACCTTTAATCTTCTCTATTACAATAAATAAAATATGTCCTCCATCAAAAGCTGGGATTGGTAATAAGTTAATTACTCCAACATTGATACTTAAGAATGCCATTAAATATAGTAAATTAGCTATTCCTGCTTTACTTTGTTCTCCAACTATTGAATAAATTCCGACTGGTCCAGCTAATTGATTTAATCTAATTCCTCCAGTAAACAGATAAGCTAAAGTTATATACATTTGTTTAAAGATAGACCCAGTCTTTTTAAATGTATAAACAAAAGCATTTCCAAGACCTGTTGTTTTCTTTTGTTGAATACCTATTCCGTATCTATAAGTCTCTTTACCTTTTACTTTTATCATTTTTGGTTTTACTTTATAAGCTATCTTCTTTCCAGTTTCAGTTTCTACTTTAATAGTATTCTTCTTTTTTGGATTAGCAATAGCTAAATATAAAGAAATATCATCACTAGTAGCTATTCTATGATTATTAATCTCTATTACTTTATCTCCTGGAACTATTCCTACTTTTTGAGCAGCTGAATCTTTTTCAATTTCAGTAATTATTGGACTCATTGTAGAGCCACCCCAGATTAAAGAAATAAAGAATAATAGAACAACAGCTAATATAAAGTTATTCATTGGCCCAAAGACCATGATTAAGAATCTTTCCCAAGCTGTTTTAGATTGTAATCTCCTATTCTTAGGAACTTTCTTTAGATCATCATCGTCTAAATCTTCTCCTGCTAGCTGACAAAAACCTCCAATTGGAACAGCTCTTATTGTATACTCAGTTTCTTTTCCCTTTTTACCCCAAATCTTAGGACCCATTCCAATAGCAAATTCGTACACATAAACACCTGTTATTTTAGCAAATATGAAATGCCCAAATTCATGAACAAAAACTATTACTCCTAAAATAATAATAAATAACAACAAATTAATTATAAATGACATAACACCCTCCTAAAGTATTCCTATAAGTATGACAAATGTTAGTGTTACAAATATCAAACTATCAAATCTATCTAATATTCCACCATGTCCTGGAATTAAATCAGAAAAATCTTTTATTTCATAATATCTCTTAATTGAAGAGAAAATTAAATCTCCTAATTGACCTACTAAACATAATAGAGCTGTTAATACTACTACTAATACTAAAGAAGCATGTGGATTAATTACTGTTATATAGAAAGCACTAGCTGCGAAAGTACCGATAAATACTCCTCCTAATAAACCTTCTACAGTCTTTTTAGGACTTATTTTAGGAGCTAATTTATTCTTTCCTATTAAACTACCTACTACTAAAGCAAATGTATCAGTCATAGTAGTTATCAATAATAAGTATATGCTGTAAGTAATATCATAATTACGTGTAACAATAATTAAATTAAAACTTAATCCTAAAAATAATACTGATCCAATTAAGAATAAAGCATCATCAAAATTATATTTCTTATTATTATTAATAAATACTAATGGTGATAAGAAAACAAAGATTAATAATGACATTACACGATAATCAAAATTAAATTGAAAATCAATTGAATGAATATTACATAAACAAACTCCTAAAGTAACAGCATAAGCAATTACTTTTAAACTAGTAGGAAATTTCTTTTGTGATTCTCTTACTTTTAATAATTCATATACACTACTAACACTTAATATAGCCATTAATATAGCAAATGGTAAATTACCAATAATTAAGAAAGGTACAAAGATAGCTATTAAAATAGCAGCTCCAAATATTCTCTTTTTCATTTTATTCCTCCAAATCTTCTATTTCTTTTATTAAATTCTAAAATTGCTTTATCAAATTCTTCATTATTAAAATCTGGAAAATATACTTTAGGAAAATAAAACTCAGCATAACTTGCTTGATACATCATAAAGTTGCTTAATCTTAATTCTCCACTAGTTCTAATTACAAAATCTAATGGAGGTAAATCTTGATATAAGTTTTTATTTATAAATTCTGGAGTAATATCATCTAATTCTATTTTTCCATCTTTATATAATTCACAAATCTTTTTAGTAGTATCTACTATTTCAGTATGAGAACCATAATTAAGACATATATTAAGTACTAATTCTTTATTATCTTTAGTTTCATCTACTAATTTATCCATTGCTTCTAATACTTTTTCCGGTAAGGGTTCTCTTCTTCCTGAAAATACTACTCTAACTTTCTTTTTCTTTAAAAAATCAAATTCTTTATTAAATGTACTTATAAATAAGTTCATTAGAAAATCTACTTCTTTTATATCTCTTTTAAAATTCTCGGTAGAAAAAGCATATAAAGAAGCATATTTTACTCCTACATCTACCATATGAACACATAATTCTTTTAACGTAGAAACCGCAGTCTTATGACCATAAGTTCTAGTCTTCCCTCTTTCTACTGCCCATCTACCATTTCCGTCCATTATAATTCCAACATGGTTAGGTATAATTAACTTTTCTTCCATAATCTTACCTCACTTAAAATTATATAACAAAGGCAAAAAAAAAGAAAGTCTTTATAACTCTCTAGAACTTATCAATGTCAATTTTAATATACTTATTTTCATGTAGTGCACTACTAGCTTGTACTAGTGTACGAATAGCATTAGCAGTTCTTCCTTCTCTACCAATAACTCTACCCATATCACTTTCATCTACCATTACTTGAATAAGTATTACTCCTTCATCCTCTGTAGGAAATTCTTTAACACTAACTGCATCAGTATTAACTACTAATGACTTAACTATTTCTTCTGTTAATTCTACTACATTCATAATTAATTACCTTTCTTTTTAGAATCAGTAAACTTTTTAATGATTCCTTCTTTACTTAGTAAATTTCTTACTGTATCAGTTGGAATAGCTCCATTATTTAACCATTTTAAAGCAACTTCCTCATTGATTTTTACTTCTTCTTCAAGTGGAAAATAAGTTCCAATTAATTCTAGATATTGTCCATCTCTTGGACGACGTGAATCAGTAGCAACGATTCTGTAAGTAGGTCTCTTCTTAGCACCCATTCTTGTTAATCTTAATTTTACTGCCATATTATCCCTCCATTTCTAATAACATAGATATTATAATAAATATATTAATCGTTGTCAACATTTTTTTGTTGACAGAAAAAGATTATATAGTCTCTTCTATATAATCTTCTTTTACTTCATTATCAATAGTTTCTTCTATATGATTATCTTCTACTATATCATCCCATGGATCTTCTTCATCGTTTGCTTCTATTTTTACTTTTATATCTCCTATTAATTCAATACCTAATTCCTTTTCAATAGTATACTCTATTTCATCTCCTACTATATCTACTTTAATACAATTAGGTTGTTTTAAACTCCTTACTATTACTTGTTCATTAGTTATATTATCCCTTTCTCTCATATTAACTATCTCATGATAAGTATTAGTCTCTTTAATAACATCAGTCTTAGTGTCATTATCATATGAATACCAAATATTAATATCATAACTACCATCTATAACTACTTTATCATTACTCTTAGTACCATTAAAATTATGATTAATTACCCAGCATCCTAATACTGTAGAAGGATTAGTAACTTTAACCCTTTTAGTAGTAGTAAATAATTTTTTACCTTTAGAAACTACTGCTTTAGTTACAATTTCTTTATAATTAGCCATAAGTTCCTCCCAATTTAATATATGTAAAAGCCTAAAAAAAAGTACTAATTTAACTAAATTATGATATAATGCTATTGAGAATAGGAGGGATTGTTATGGCTTCAGCTATAATTCATATTGCTATTGCGAAAAAGGTTGCTGAAAAAGTTAAAGTCGATAACTTAAAAGATTACTACTTAGGTGCAATTGCTCCTGATGTTGCTAAACAAGTTGGTTCTTCTAGAACTGAATCGCATTTTATTAAGAATTCAAATGACATTCCTAATATAAAACTATTTATAAAAAGGTATCCTTTCTTTAAATATAATTCTTTTGATTTAGGTTATTTTACTCATCTATATGCAGATAAAATTTGGAATGAATATTATGTAACAAATATTAAACAAAATGATTCTATAAAACTATTAGATGGTACATTTATGAATACAACAAAAGAAGAATATTTAAATCTAATATATGCAGATTATACTAACTTAAATATTGATCTTATAACTAAATATGATATAGATTTATCTTTATTCTATGAAGACTTTGTTAAACCTAAAACAAGTATTGTAGAAATACCAGTAGATAAATTAGATATTTTAATTAATAAAATGAGTATAATAATTGCTAACTCTAAGCAGGAAAAAACATATTTAATAGATATATATGATGTAGTTAATTATATAGAAAAAACAGCTAATGAAATTATTGAATTACTAAAAAAATACTAGATATCTAGTATTTTTTATTTAATAATTTATCAAAGTAATCATTTAAACTATCTTTAACATAATCTATCATTTGATTTACTTCCTTTAATTTTTCTAAATATATATTATAGATTGGTATTTCTTTTAATTTAGATTCACATTCATCTAATTCTTTCTTTATATTAGAATCATAGTTACTTCTAATATATTTTTTTTGTAATTCTTTTACTTTATTAATTAATTCTACTAATTCTTCATTAGAATCCATTTGTTCTTTTATCTTTAAACAATCTTTATATTCAGGAGATTCTTTTATACAATCAATTACTTCATTTAAACTCTTATATAGTTTTTCCATCTAAACTCCATGTTTTAGCAGATTCTATTTCTACATCTACTATATCTCCTAAGTTTAATTCTTTAGAACTAGTAAAATTAATTAACTTATTAGTTTCACTATATCCATAATACATATTTTTCTTATCACTAATACCTTCTACAAGTACTTTTAATGTTTTTCCTTCTAGTTTTTTATTATTTTCTAAGAAGTATTTATTAACTACTTCATTTAAACGATATAATCTTTCTTCTTTTTCTTTTAGAGTAGTATTATCTTTTAACTTACAAGCAGGTGTTCCTTTTCTTTCACTAAAGATAAAGGTAAAAGCATTATCGTATTTACAATATTCTACTAGACTCATAGTTTCTTCAAAGTCTTCTTCAGTTTCTCCAGGAAATCCTACTATTATATCTGTAGAAATAGCCACTCCTGGAACCATTTCTTTTATTTTGTTAAATAATTCTAAATAACTTTCTCTAGTATATCTTCTACCCATAAGTTTTAATACTTTAGAAGATCCACTTTGTACTGGTAAATGAATACTAGGCATGATATTAGGATATTTTCCGATAACTTCAATCATCTTATCGTTAAAGTCCCAGGGATGACTAGTCATAAATCTAATTCTAGGTATATCTTTCTTAGCTATTTCTTCTAATAAATCACCTAAGTTATAGTCATCATATAAGTCTTTACCATAAGCATTAACATTTTGTCCTAAAAGAGTTACTTCTTTATAACCATCTTTTATTAATTCATCTATTTCTCTTAAGATATCTTCTTTCTTACGGCTTCTTTCTCTTCCTCTAGTATATGGAACTATACAATAAGTACAGAACTTATCACAACCATAAATAATATTAACATAGGCTTTATAACTATTAGCTCTTACTACTGGTAGGCCTTCATATAAATCACCTTCACGAGAGTATACTTCTATTTGTTGTTTATTCTCTTCGATAGCTTTATCTATTATTTCAGGTAATTGATGTAGATTATGAGTACCAAGTACAAAATTAACAAACTTATAATCTTTCATAATCTCTTCTACTACACTAACTTCTTGAGCCATACAACCACAAAGACCAATTATTAAGTCTTTTTTATCTGCCTTTAAGTGTTTTAATCTACCTAGCATACCAAAAGCTTTATTATGAGCATTCTCACGTATACTACAAGTATTTAAAAGCACTAAATCTGCATCTAGATAATCATCTACTTTTTTAAAACCAATACTTTCTAGTAAAGCTCCAATATTTTCACTATCATGTTCATTCATCTGACAACCATAAGTCTTAATAAAGTATGTCTTACCTTTATATTTGTTTTTAATACTTTTATCTAATTTATAATCAAATCTTTTTAAATCTCTTTTATCACGAGTTTTAGCTTCTAAAAAATCTGGTAAATGCACAATATCACCCCATCCAACATACATATAATACCAAATTAATAGAAATTAGTAAATTAAAAAAGTAGATTACTCTACTTCTTTATCCAATTCGAAAAGCTGGAGAAACACCAATCGCATAATCAGAATCGCGGCCGTTCCAGCTGCCAGTGTGGGTCAAATAGCAGAAACTGCTACTACTGCCAGAATAAGCCGAGCGCATCCACCAATAATTATTTGAACCATTTATCTGTTTAATTGCTCCTGAGTAATTACTTGTTGTTACATTTTGTGAACTATAATAATCTAATTGTCTTGTATTATTATATGCTGTATCCCAATAATCTATTCCACTATTTGTATTTCCATCTACATCTTCCCATACTTCATGAGTTGATAATAAATATAATTTATCAGTTGTTGTAAAATTTGTTGTATCTTTTAAGTTATGTCCTGATACTACTGTTGTGTTTATTATTGCGTTTCGTAGTACTTCTGGTAATGAACTATAAATTCCTGTACTACTATAGTCTATACTCTCATATGCATAGGTTGTACTATTTAAGAATGCTCTCATGTCTGAATATTCCCATCCACCTTTACTATTTACTCCTATTGTTGTAGTATCTCCACTTGTATATGGATTCATTCTATGTGTTGTGATTATATCTGCAAACTCTAACACAAATCCACAGGCTGTTTGTGAGAATCCTTCTGTACTACATTCACTTGGTGTTGATTTGTTAGCTATACGAAGTGTGTGTGTTCCTAAAGATCCCATATCTACTGTCTTTGTATCTCCTACATTGTAGTTACTGGTATTTCCTAAACGAACATTATTTATTATTGTTTCCCATGAGTGTCCATTAAATGAATGATCAACTGCAATTGCATCCTCAGTAGCTTGTCGATATGTTACTGTGAATTGTAGAGTTAAGTCCTGATTAGTTGCTGGTATTTGATTTAATTCTATATCTGTTCTATATTCTATTCTTACTTTATATTTCTCTGTTGTATTTGCTGCTAACAATTGATTTGTTTGTAATGGCATCCCATCAAAATAACTTACTGTATAATTTAAATAATCTGGTAGTGCGGTAATAGTTGCTCCATTTAACTTTGAATCTATTGTATCTATCATCGCATCTATATTACCACCATTTACTGCATCAACAGTAAACTCATAATAATCTCCTGGTAAATTTAATACTACACTATAATTAACTGTAGTTTGATTACTGATTGTTGGAGTAGACGCACTTACACTACCATTAGTCACTTGTATATTAGCCCAGTGTATATCCCAGTTAGCATGTTTTACCTGAGCAGTACCATTGATATTTAAGTCACTATTAATATAGGCATATCCTAGACTTAGACATACTACTAATAAAATCAAAATAATTTTTATATTATCTTTATCTATTCTCATACCTATTCTCCTATAGTAATTATATATTTTCTTATTTGTTTTTTATAGGAACTATATGTTTACAAAAAAAGAGGCTTATGCCTCTACTAAACTATTATTAATAATTGAATCTAGAATTACTGCTCTATTATTTAGAATAGTATTTTTTATAGCTTCCATATTATTCTTAATATAATTAATTAATTCTCTTAATTCGGTATCTAAATCTTTCTTAATTAAATTATTTACTATTATTTCTAAATTACTTATCTTAGAATATTTACCATATACTTTATTAGATACAGTAGCATTAAATAGATTCCTAAAAGAAAACATATTTATACTATTAAATCTTTTATCTTCTAATATCTTGAATACTAAACTTAAATGATTATTATGAAGAGCTAAATCTAAAGCAGTTTCACCATTATTATTCTTAATATTAGGTAAGTAATTACTCTTATTAGTTAATTGTTCTGCTACTTTAACAGCCATGATAGAATTATCACTAGCTAATATATGAGCAAAAGTATTACCCTCTATATTTTGATTATTAACGTTCCAGTTTTTCTTTTTCATTAGTGTTATTACTAAATCATATTGTTTTGCTTTTAATAATCTAGTAATTACATCATTACCTACACTATCTAATAAATTAACACTTACGATATTATTCATTAAGATAGCTTCAACATCATCATATTGTCCTTGTTTAATATAAGTAAAGATCAGGGATGGATCCTCCTTACAAGTATCAAATAAACGTTGTTTTTCACTAAACATTTAAATCACCTCATTTGTCCGTGATAGTTATCTATTCTAACAGAGGTCAAATTTAGTGTCAAACTAACTGGAGTTTCTTAGCTATAAAAAATTATTATTAGCTATTATTTCTTTATATTTCAACGAAAAAATAAAAAAAGTCGAATTTTTTCGACTTTTTTTTACTATAATTTTTAAGTTTTTTTTACCTTTTTTCAGCCTTAATTAATCTTCTATAAGTATTTTTTATGGTTATTTAGAGATATTATTTATATAAAATTTACTGTGTTTAGATACTTCTCTTTCAAAGGTTTTATACCCTTTTTCTTCTATTAAAGTTTTTCTATTACTAAATAGATTTGTTCCTAATCCTAATCTCTCTCCATCAATTTCTACACCCAAGCTAGCTAATGTTGTTGGGAAATAATCCATAGTACAAAATTCTCTATTAGTAAACCTTCCCTCCGTAACAGCAGAATTAATAAATAAATTATAAATTCTACGTTTAGCTTTTGATGGATATGCTCCTGCTTGCATACTAACATGATCTCCAGCAATTACTACAGTTGTATTATCATAGAAAGGTTGTGCTTGTATCCAATTAATAAATTCGCTTATTTGTCCAGCGCTACAATAAACTGAGTTATAATAAGCACTTTTATACTTATTAGGGCAATCTTTTTCTAAATATCCATCTGTAAAATGTGTATTAGTAGTTAGCATTGTAAAATTAAATTGTTTATCCCCATTAGCTAATTTACTTATTTCTTCCTTAGCATATTTAAATAACTTTGAATCTTCGTATCCCCACCATACATAATAATCTTTATCTATTTTCCCCTTCTCAATAGCCGTATTATAATCATATATTTCATAATTACCATGTTTTTCAAAATATGGTCCTCTGTGACCAAACATCTTATCTGAACCAATCATATACATCTGTTTATAACCATTTTCAGCTAGGATATCACCTAAAGTAATGGCTCCACTCATCATTGAAGCTTTTTCAGTATTAACATTAAAAGAATTTAATTTCAAAGGTAATCCTGAGGTTTGCGCAATCATTGCTCCAGTAGTCCATGTAGTTCCAGTAACTGTTAAAGCTCCACCAAATTTATTAGTATCTGAAAAACTAATATTATCTTTAGTTATTTTAGTAATAGGTTCTAATAAATTACTCTGAGTTTCTCCACCTAATTCTTTTGAAAAATAGGTACTCTCTAATGACTCAACATAAATATAGACTAAATTTCTCTTTTTTTCTGGAAAAGTAATATCTACTTTTTTTGGATTAGTATAATTTTCTTTAATAAAATTAGATTCTCTAAACTGATTCTTAGTATATTTAATAAAACCTATTTTATCTAAGCAAACATATATTATAATTGTTGCGATTATTAATAATATAGTAACTGTAATTGTATTTATCTTTTTAGAATTATGTTTATTTTTAACTTTTTTAGTTATAAATATTATCATAATATAAATTATTATTGAAGCTAATAAGGCAATACAAAAACTATCTGTTAAATAAGTTGTGATAATTGAGCTTTCTGCACTTTTTATTGGTGTAGTTAATTGAAACAGAGTTTCATCAAAACTCAAAAAAGCAAATTTATTAATAGCCCAACTAGTTGATGTAACAGATAAGCTTAATAAGAAAACAAATATATACAATAATATGTATTTTATTATTCCACTTTTCTTCATAAATGCCTCCGTGCTAATTATATCACAAAAAAAGAAAGAGTACTATGTACTCTTTTCTTATTTTAACTTATTTCCGCATTTACTACAGAATGCATCACCATTTACTGCAGCTCCACATTTAGGACAGAATCCAGCAGCTTCTCCTTCAGCTTTAGGTGCTTCAGGTGCAGCTTGTCCACCATTAATTTGTGTTACATCAGTACCTTGACCATTGAATGCTCCAGCTACAGCTCCTTGCATCATTCCTCCGCTAGCCATTCCTACCATACCAACTCCCATCATGCTATTTGCAGCACCATTAGGATTGTTTGCAGCATCAACAACAGCATCTCCGAAACTTCCAACAAGTTTTCCTTGTTGCATGTAAGCATTTGAAGAAAGTTCGTATTGATCTATCTTCTTATTAGATTCATCATCAAGAGTAACACTTTCAATTACGAATCCAACTATACTAATTCCACGATCACGAATTGGTTGATCAAATACTTTTTCATCCATTGCTTTTTTAATTTCATCAGTAGCACTAGGTAATTCAAGTACTGGTGTTTTATGTGCAGCAGTTCCTAATTCATTTAAGACATTTTGGAAAGCTCCTACAACTTCACTTCTCATTTGTTCTAAAATTTCATCTTTTCTATATTCTTCTGCAGTACCAGCAATCTTACTCATAAATGTAGATGGATCACTAATCTTAAAAGTATATTTACCAAAACATTTAACATTTACTCTTAATGGAGTCATTTCTTTAGTCATTTGATTTGGAATTGGATGTGACCAATCTTGGAATGGTACTGGTGCTGGGGTTCCAAATTTATTATCAATAATTTCTTTTGCATTAATATAGAATACAGCTTGTTCTTTACTTGTTCCACCATTATAAGTAAAACGAGTCCACATTTCTTTAAATACTTCACCAAATTGTCCAGCAAAGAAAGATGGTGATTGTGACTGATCAAAAGTATAAATTCCTTCTTCTGCAGTCGCATCTAAAACTTTACCATTTTCAAAAATAATAGCTATTTGTCCTGGAGCAACTTGAATTGCACTATCCTTTGAAATAATTCCATTAGGTGTAGATACTCTTTTCATTAAAACATCATTACCTAAATCTTCGCATCTAATATACTCTTTCCATTGATCATGTAGAGTACTTGCAGTAGCTTTTACAGCAGCTTTAATTAATCCCATATAATCTCTCCTTCTATTTATATATTTATTATATATCAATTATCGTTATTTTTAAAGACTATTTTTTATCAGTAGTAGTCTCAATCAACTCATCTTTTGTAAACTTTACCATCATTGTAGCTTCATTGATATTATCATCCAAACTATAAACTGTTGGTAATTTATTAATTCTCAACTTATAACTAAATAATATTGTAACTATAATAGTTATTGCACTAGCAAAAATTATTAATTCAAACCATGGTATACTCTTAACTATTTTCCCTTCTTTATTAATTAAATAGTTTTCATTTTTATTTAAATTATAAAATCCCTCTACTGTCTTAATATAATTATCAGTAGCGCTATAATAATTACCTTGTTTTATATCTGAATAAATATATTCTAATGTTTGATTAATTCTTTTATCGGTATATACATCAAATACTACACTTGATGAAGAACCAATATTTCCCATATATATTTCATTCTTATTTCCATTAACATAAATAACAAATATTATTCCTTCTCTATTAAACAAATTATAATCATAAAAATTATAAGTATACTTTTCTAAATTAAATCCCCTCAAATCTTTAGTAGTTACAATAACTAAATCAATAGAACTATTATTAGTATAATTAATTGCTTTCTGATAAAGTTTCTTTTCTTCTTCCTCCGTATATAGTTCAGCAAAGTCATAGATTTTCTCATTACTTGAAACTGCTGGAGTTAATAATATCTCATCAATATTATTTTCATCTACAATTACTCTGTCTGGTACTAATGGTTTTTCTCTTGTTCTAGTAAGTGTATTAGTACTAGCTAAACAATTTTTAGGAATACTTATAAATAATATAAATACTATTAATAATTTAATATATTTCATAAATCCTCCTATAACGCTGAAGCTATTAAATAGCCAATTAGTAGTACTATTCCAAATACTATTAAAGCAAATATAATCGTTTCAATAATACCAGCTGGAAATTTATAATAAGTATTCTTATTAACGCCATTATATAAGAAATGATAGTTTTTATTACGATATCTAGTATTAATAAAATATATTGGTAATAATATTTTTTGAGCTGATTCAAAATTAACATTAGTTTGATTATCTTCTACTTTATTTAATTGATGATTAATATTATTTCTAATAATACTTAAAGATGATTTACTAATTCTTTCTTTAGCTTTTTCTAATATTTCATCATTTGAAAGTGTAGAGTTAATAATAACAGTATCTTTTATATCAAATTCTCTTAATTCTTCTGTCTTATTATAATCATATTGAAATACTTTAGTAAATTCAGGCATAGTTATCTTTTCATTTGGATTAATTAGAACATTAGAATAATCAAAATTAACTTCTGATAACATATTATATTTTTTAGTTTCAACTAGTTTCTTCTTATCTACTATTACTTTTTCTTTATCAGCACCTAAAAAAGTAATATTACCACGATAATTAACATTAAATAAATATGTCATAAAGTATACTTTTTGAATTTTATTAATGGTACTTTTCTTTTTAAATTTTATTGGTATTAAAGGATTAAATAAGACATGTTTCTTATACTCATTTTTAGCATTTTCTATATCTAAAGTAAATGGAATAATTCTTGAAAAATCAAGATTATAATTATTAGTAGTAATTATATTATTACTTCCACAGTAAACACATTTATCATGATTTTCTGATAAAAGTGAAAAATTACAATGACAATCATTACATTCGTAATTAACAAGTTTCTCTATTTGTGGTTCTTTTTCTTCTATATTTTGAGTATCATAAACCAAGTTATCCATCTAATCACTTCCATCCTATATAATTATATCAAAATCTCAATATAAATAGAAGCTATTGTTTAGCTTCTATTTTTTCTTTTCCACCCATATATGGTTGTAATACTTTAGGTATCTTAATACTTCCATCTTCTCTGTAATTATTTTCAATCAAAGCTATTAATCCTCTAGGAGTAGCTACTACAGTATTATTTAATGTGTGAAGATAATATATTCCTTTATCTCCTTTAGTTCTAATACCTAAACGTCTAGCTTGAGCATCTCCTAAGTTAGAACAACTTGCTACTTCAAAGTATTTTTGTTGTCTTGGACTCCAAGCTTCTATATCACATGATTTAACTTTTAAATCAGCCAAATCTCCACTACAGCATTCTAATTGTCTTACTGGAATATCCCAATTACGGAATATTTCAACAGTAAGTTTCCACATCTTTTCATACCAATCCATTGATTCTTCTGGTTCACAGATAACAATCATTTCTTGTTTTTCAAATTGATGTACACGATATAGTCCTCTCTCTTCTAGGCCATGAGATCCACCTTCTTTTCTAAAACATGGTGAATAACTTGTCATATTAATTGGTAAGTCTTCCTTCTTTAAAATTTGATCTTTAAATTTACCAATCATACTATGTTCAGAAGTACCTATTAGATATAAATCTTCTCCTTCAATTTTATACATCATAGCTTCCATTTCTGGGAAAGACATAACTCCTGTAACAACATTACCATGAATCATAAATGGTGGAATTGCATAAGTAAAACCATGATCAATCATATAATCTCTTGCATAAGCAATCATAGCTTCATGAAGTCTAGCAATATCTCCTAATAAATAATAGAAACCTTCTCCACTAGTTCTACCAGCAGCTTCTTTATCCATTCCTTTAACATTTAAAATAATATCTGCATGATATGGTATCTCGTAACTAGGTACTATTGGATCTCCAAACTTTTCTACTTCAACATTTTCACTATCGTCTTTACCTATTGGTACTGATGGATCCATTATTTGAGGAATTACTAACATCTTTTCTCTAACAGATTTTTGAATTTCAGGTAATTCTTCATCTATTTCTTTAATTCTAGTATCCATTTCAGCAATTTGCTTTTTAACACTCTCCGCTTCATCTTTCTTACCATCTCTCATAAGTAATCCAATAGATTTACTTAGCTTATTCTTTTCAGCCTTTAAGTTATCTCCTTCAGTTTGTAAAGATCTAGATTTCTCATCTAATTCCTTTACTTCATCTACTAAAGGTAACTTTTCATCTTGAAATTTCTTTTTAATATTTTCCTTTACAATATCACTATTTTCTCTTATTAATTTAATATCTATCATTATAATCCTCCTTTGTTATATTTTTAGTCATTTTCATCAGATTCTTCATTCCATAATTTTATATCTGGAGTTGTATTTATCACAAGTTTTGTTCCCTTATTAACATTATTACAAACTACTAAAATAGTCTCATTGTTTCCAGCAACAAAATAATATTTATCATGATCTCGTTGATAAGAAATCAATGTATTTTCGGGAATATTTTCATACTGTAAATTAACAGAAATATTTTTATTATCATAAACTGTCATAGTTTTCTTTCCTGATGATAAGCTTTTATATTTTAGCACTGTATCTTCATTAATAATAAGAGGTTCATCTTCAGTAATCGTACCATTAGCATAGCCCTTTAATTTAAGGGAAACGTCACAATCATACCCATAATCCAAACAATGATGCATATCATCAATAAAGTAATAATCATTATCTTTTTTAAAATAATAAACATCTTTTCCTAGTTCTATTTCATTTTTCATATTTTCATAAATGTATAAATCTCCAGATTCCTCTTCTGCTACTCCATATTCTATCAAATCAAAATTATAATAACCATCTTTCTCTGGAGTAAATTTAAATACTGCTTTACCATTTCTATCTATTCCTATTTTTTTCTCATTATTTAATTTTATTTCTGTTGATTTACTACTAGTTGTTCTCAAATAATAGAATACTCCAATTATGATAATAATACCTATAACTATAACACCTATAAATATCTTCCTATTTCTACTTCTCATCTAATACCCCACCTAATTCTTCAAATCTATATCTTTGTTTAACATCCGGATATTTATTATTATCAACTTCCGAGAGAAATTCTTCTAATGGTCTTACCCATATCTCATTATCATGCTTATAAATAACCAATTCTTTTAAATCTTCACTATCTTTAGCTATCATTAACACTTCTACTTCCATTCCTTTAAAGTGCCTATATTTAGCTCCAATCTTCACTTCTCTCATATTTCCTCCTATAAACAAAAAAAGAATAGTACAAGGAGTGCATAGCACGGTACCATCCTTTTATTAACTTACTTTAGATAACGGTATTAACCGGAGTTTATTAAACTCTCTATAGAGTAGATAAATAAGTATTCTACATCGTTTACACCAACCACGAATTCTCTTTGCTAGAAAAATCTTATTATTATCTCTAATCACTGATTTACTTAATTATAGTAAACTATTAATTATTTTTCAAGTACTACTTAATTACTTTGCAGTAATCAGAAATAGATTCTAATTCAGGATACGTAGTAACTATATCTGAATTGATATTAGCTTCCAACGTCTCTTTAAATCCATATTTACCATCAGTCATACTAACATAGAATTCTTGAGGATTCTTATTATTATCTACTTTTACATAAGCAGTAATAGGATCTCTAGACATATATAATGGTAAATGAACATAATCTCCTAAGTCACCAAATTTAATATAATAGACTCCTTGACCATTATTATAAGTATCAAGTCCACAATCAATTCTATCTTCAGAAATAGCTTTTTTTACATACTTTAATGCTCTTACACTAGCTAATTTATAATAACTACCACTGATAGTTTTATCAGCTTTTCTTATTTTACCCATATTACCCATAACAAATAATACTAATCCTACTAGTAGTAAAAATATTAATATACCAAAGAATAATTTCTTACGCCTATAATCTTTTTCTAATGATAATTCATCTCCAGAACTAACAAATACCTTCCCTTCATACAGATGATCTCCATAACCTATTATTGGCATATAGATTATTGATAAAAGTGCCGTTAACAAACCACTATATTTAAACTTCTCTCCTAATTTATAGAACATAGCTAAAGTAAATAATTGTCCTATTATTGGTACTAAACAAATTAATCCCAAATACTTATTATTAAAAGTAATTTCTGCTAAAACAAGCATGTTATAAATAGGAACTAATCCTGCCCACCATGGCTTATTACACTTCATAAATACCAATTCAATAGAATAGATATATAAGAATACAATTGAAATAAACATAAGTAAGAATGGAAATGATGAAATAATTAATGTATCAAAACTAGTTACACCACTTGAATATGTACTCAACCCTATAACTATGACGCAAAAAAGATATAAGAATAGCGTTACATAAAAACTAAACTCTCTATTACCTGTATTATTGGCAAGTCCTACCTGCTGATTCTTTTTATGAGCTATAATCAATTCAGTTTTTCCTGCTTTATAGTCATTAATAGCCTCTTGTGTAGAATCTAATACTAATTTGTTAGTTTCATAAGCAGCATTTACAGTTCCACACTTTATACAGCATCTAGCATCTGCCCTCATTAACTCCCCACACTTTGGGCAAGGAATTTTCTTTTCGTTTTGCTCACTTTCAATACTCATATTTATCATCCTCAAGATTATTTTACCATAATTAAATAAAAATATAAATAAAAAGAGACTATTTAGCCTCTACAATCAACTTAATAGCTGTTCTTTCTTCTCCTTCAATAGTAATATCCTGAAATGCTGGTATACATACTAAATTTTTACCACTAGGAGCAATAAAACCTCTAGCTATTGCTACTGCTTTAATTGCTTGATTTAACGCTCCTGCTCCTACAGCTTGTATTTCTACACTACCTTTTTCTCTAAAGACATTAGCTAAAGCCCCAGCTACACTATTTGGATTAGATTTACTACTAACTTTTAATATTTCCATAATTTCCTCGCTTTCATTAAATATTATGAAAATAAAAATAAAATATACCTTAATTAACTAATCTATATTATAATTTAAGTGGTGATTATATGAAAAAAATTTTATTATTCTTATTAATGATTATGTTATTAATTACAGGTTGTCATAAAAAACAAGAAGAAGTTAAAGAACCACCTAAAAAGAAAGAAGAAAAACCAATTGAGAAAGTAGATATTTATAAAGATTTAAATAATACTCCTATAGGTATTTATAAATTAGAAAATAATACTTTAACTAAAGTAACTAATTTAAATAAAGTATTAAATGTAGAAGAAGATATTGGTATCTTTCAAATCTTTTTATCAAATGAAGAATCAATTCCCTTAAATACTAGTTTTGGAGAATCATTTTATAATGAATGGACTAAGTATTCAAATATTAAATTAGCTTTTAATATTAAATATACATTAGCTAATAATGAAACTACTTCTTATAATATCTTTTCTCCAAATGAAACATTTGAACATTGGGAATACTTAATGAATTACTTATATGATGATTATGCCAATAGAGGTAAATCTTTCTATTCTCATATTGAAACTAGTGATTATAATGAAAATACTTTATTTACGGCAATCAAAATGCAATCTGGTTATAAATGTAAAGATATTAAGTCTATTGAGTTAACTGCTTTTACTTATGATTCTGAAGATGATTTTATAGATAATGAATATCGAGGTAATTCTTCTAGTAAATTAGTTATTACTGCAAATTAAAAAGTTCTAAATTAGAACTTTTTTTAGTCTTTTGGATACCATGTAGTTGCGATCTCATTAACAGCTATTTCTTGACCATTTTGATAAGTATGAAGGAATGTTCTATATCCTCTCTGTCCTATTTGAGTCCAAGATGTCTTATACTCTTTACCTTCTTTAGCATTACTGTTAGACCAGAATTCTACATGGGCTCTTCCACCTTCTGAATATGCTCTTATATAGATAGGATATTTATAGGTATTTTTAAATTGCATATCAACACACCAACCACTAGAATAACTAGCTACTGTAGCATCTAACCCTCCTGCAACATATAAACTCTTCTTATCATGTGGATATCTTTTAACTATCTCTAAACCTCCTAAAAGAGCAGCATTATACGTTGTAGTAGCAATCTGACATACACCGTTACCTACAAATTCATAATAAAATACATATCCAGCTTTATCAAAAGGACCTGCTTTATCACAATATGAGAACACTTGTCCTGGTTCTACCACACTACCATTAATATAACGTAGAGCTGTATTTAAATTAATATTTCTTAAATAAGTATTAGGTCTAAACTCAGTAACAAATGAAGATGTCATAGTATCAATAGTAGCATAACTATCATTACCATTTGCTTGGATAACATCTCCAACTAAATTAACTACAATTCCTTCTTTATACTCTGTATTAATATTCTTATTAATTTCTTCAACACTCTTATTAACATCTAATGTGTAACCATTTACCCCTTTAGTATAAGAAATATTCCCTTCAGTATTGAAATGACCATCAATTGCTCCTTTATCAACTTTAGCTTTTAAAGTATTAATTGTTTCAGTTAATTTACCAACATCAGAAGTATAAACAAATTTAAATTTCTTATTTGTTCTTCCATGTAATAACATTAACTTTTCACTATAATTCAATCTTTTTTGATAAGAATCAATTTGCTGAAAACTCTTATCAACATCAATAAATAATCCAATCTCTTTAATAGGATATTCATATTCATTTTCATTTACTTTAAGCTTAACTGTTTTAGTTAAAACATTATCATTATAATACTGTATCCTCTCTTTAGCTTTTGAATAACTAAAATCAGATAATTCTAAATCTTCTAAATAAATATTAGGCATAACTTGATTCTTATACTTATTAACTAATTGAAGATTTAAAATCACTAAAGTAATATAGAAAATTACTAATAAAACTAAAAGTGTAATTAAAATAATTAATTTATTCTTTTTATTAATTCGATTTAACACCATTCTTATCAACTACTTTTCTTAAAACTTCTAAGACTTTTTCATAACCTTTATCATTTAAAACTATTCCATCATCAGTATATTCTTCATCTAATTTATCATCTACAGATATTTCTTTATTAATATCAAGATATTCAACTTGTTTATCTTTTGTTAATTCTTCTATCTTTTTATTTAAACTATTAATTTGTTTATTATTAATTTTTTCATTAAGTGATTCAACATAAGAATCTTCTACATCAGAATTAACGTTATAAATTCCCTCTACATAAATCTTAGCAGCTTCTCTATTCTTTTTAATGCCATCTATTATTTCACTTAAATTAGTGATTATATCATAATCTTCTGTACCAGTATTTAGATCATTTATTCCTACTTGGATAAATACTATTGAAGGATTATATCTATATATATCTTCAATATTTTTAGCAATATCATCAGTAGTATAATCATCATCAGAAAACTTAGTATAATGATAATCTAAATCTTCAAAATTTAATTTATTAGTATGAAAGTCTCCTACAAAAAGATAATTATCATCAACTGTTTTTACTTCTTTAATTTCTTTTACTCTTTTAACTGTAGGTGTCTTAGAATTAGTACTATGATTCATTAGTGCTAATACTGCTAATACTAATAAGCCAATAACTAATACCATAGAAATAATATTACGAAGAATACTAAGATTAATTGGTTTTCTTTTACTAGGTTTACTATTAAGAACTTTTTTCTTACTCTTAGCATCTACTCTTCCTTCTAAGAAACTAGTATCTAAAGAATCCACATCATTTAAACGATCATTATCAATTCTAATTCTAGTAGTAGTTTCTAAATTCTCTTGTTTCTTTGGAGTAGTTCTTCTCCTTGTTACCTTTTTAGTAGTTGTTTTACTTGAAATATTATAAGGTTTTCTAGCCATACTCTAACCTCTTTTCATATACAAAAGTATTATATCAAAAAAGAAGCTTAGAAAAAAGATAAAAATAAACATAAGTTTATTTTTAAAAAGATCCAGATAAATAATTCATTAAATTCTGCTTATAAAAATCTAATAAAGTAATTTTCTTTAAAGAGAACGCCGTAACTAAATCTTCTGAAGCAACTACTTTAGAACCGTTTAATACTTTTATTCTTCCTACTTTAGTATTAGCTAATATTGGTACTTGAATATCATCAATAGAAATATCATATTTATATTTATTATTAGTATCAATATCTTCTACTATATTTAAATCATTTTTTAAAACTATATCTACATAACCAATATTAGATTTTTTAACTATTCTTTTCTCAATTAATTGATTTTTTTGTTTCAGAGTTTTAACTTTAATATTATTAAATCCATAATCTAATAATCCTATAGTTTCTTTATTTCTAATCTTACTATCTTTTTCTCCTAAAACAATAGCTATTAATCTAATATTATTTCTCTTAGTAGTTGCAGCTAAACAGTAACCAGCATTATCAGTATGACCTGTTTTTAATCCATCCGTTCCTTCATAACTAGCAATTAATTTATTAGTATTAACTAACCAGAATTTTTTATCAGTATTTTCACGTAAATAATCTTCATAGATTGATGAAAATTTTAAAATATCTGGATGATTAATTACTAATTCTCTCGCAATCATAGACATATCATAACTAGTAGAATAATGATTATCCGCATCTAAGCCAGTACAATTAGTAAAATGTGTATTCTTAAGACCTATTTCTTTTACTTTTTTATTCATTCTTCTAACAAACTTTTCTTCACTACCACTAATGTATTCTGCAAGAGCTACAGTCGCATCATTACCACTAGCTATACTAACACCTTTCATTAAATCTTCTACTGATATTTTTTCTCCTTCTTCTAAGTAGATTTGACTACCTCCCATATCACTAGCATTCTTACTTACAGTAACTATATCAGTCCATTTTATATGATTAGCCTCAATTTCTTCTAAAATAATAATTTGAGCAACCATCTTAGTCATAGAAGCCACACTTAATTTTTCATTAGTATTTTTCTCATAAATAACTTTTCCACTATTGGCTTCTATTAAGATTCCACTTTTAGCATTAGGAATTAATTCTTCCGCAAGTACACTCATAGGACACAATAATAAACATATTAATAATAGTATTTTTTTCATGTTAACCTCCAATACTTTTTATGTAAAGTATTGTATTTTTATTCATAAAAAAGAAATTTTAATGCTATGATATAATTAGGTGATAATATGAGCACTAAAATGAAAAGGAAAGTTAAAATTAAAAAGAAAAATATGGCAATATTTATTACTTTTATAATAGTGTTTGCTTTCGCAATATACGAAATTGGCTATGTAATAGTTAAAGTTATCACTACTTCTAAAGAACCTAAAGTAGAAGAAAAAGTAAAGGAGAAAAAAACAATTAAAAAGAAAGAACCAAAAAAAGAATTATCAGATTATGGAGAAAAACTTAATAAATTAGATAATATAAATAAAGAGATCAATTATTTTAGAGAAGAAAATATAGATAGATATATAAAATATAAAGAAGAGAATCCAGAAATTGGTACTATTCAAATTATTAAAGATGTTAATATGAATTTGGATTTAACACCATATGATGATAAGATTAAAGCAATCAATTTAGATACTGAAACTATCTTAGTAAATAAGTATTATTACTTAGATGATAATTATATACCAGATAATTTAGAAAGAATTAAATCACAGTATGCCTTATCAGGAATGAAATTAGTAGACTATGCAAAAGATGCCTTTGAAAATATGGCTAAAGCTGCTGCTAAAGAAGATTTAAATATTGTAGCTATGTCTACCTATAGAAGCTATAATTATCAAGTTAACTTATATAAGAGGTATGCTAGAGAAGACGGTACAGAAAAGGCAGATACATATTCAGGAAGGCCAGGACATTCAGAACATCAAACAGGATTAGCTGTAGACGTTTATAATCAGAAAGAAACCTATACCAATTTTGAAAAAACAGATGAATTTGATTGGATGCAAGAACATGCTCATGAATATGGATTTATCTTAAGATTCCCAAAAGATAAAGTAAGAGAAACCGGATATATTTATGAATCATGGCATTATAGATATGTAGGTAAAGAAATAGCTAAATACATAAAAGAAAACAATATATCTTTAGAAGAGTATATTGCCACACATTAAAAGGAGTTTAAAACTCCTTTTTTTAATCATATTTCTTTTTAAAATACTTATATAAATGATAAAATCCTGTAAATAATAACCAAATTACTAATATTAAATTACTTATTTGAACTAACGAAAGGATTGTTTCATTTTGATATAAGACTGATACTTCCACTAAATCGACTGAATCATAAGCAGCTAAAGCTACAAAAGCCATAAAGAAGAAGTATAGTATACTAAAGAAAGCATAATTAACAATCTTTTTAAATACTGTTAAACGCTTACTAAACAAAGTATATAGAATCATTCCAGTTACAAATATAATTATAAAGAAATAAACAATTGTTGATGGAAAATATATATAATTCATAATAGCTTTTACAAACGAATTAACACAAGTCTTAACATAAGTACTATAACTTATTAAAATACCTATAATAAAACCTATATATACTCCAATTGCTATCATTTGAACTAATTCATTATTTTTCTTTAAATTAATAACTAAAATTACAAATAAAAGAAGACTAAGTATAAACATTTCAATTGAAAGAAAAGAAGAAAATATATACTTAAATATAACTCCTAGTTTACCTATCAATGATAAGTTCATACAATCACCTTCTTCTAGCCAATAAGTTCAGCAATATATACAGTTTGAGTATGATCGTTATTCTTAGTACAAGTTATCATTGTTAAAACAGTTCTATTTTCATTTCTTCTTATTGTAACTATACCATTCTTATTTACTTCATAAATATCAACTATTTGATATTGATATTTACGACCTTGATATGTTACATAAGCTTGATCACCTATATTTAACCTATATAGATAAGCAAAATATGAAATATAAGCATCACCAGAATGTGCTATTAAGATTAGGTTACCATTAACAACATCTGGTAAGGTTGAACCATTAACCATTGTAACATTATAATCAATTCTATTGTATCTATTACCTACGTTATAAAAACCTCTTTTTAATCCTATTTTAGGTATCTCTAATACTCCTAAATACTTACTATAATCTACTACATAATTATTATTATTTTGAGCAGGTTGTTCAACATTATTTGCAATTGGTGCAGTATCAACTACATCTCCTTCGGAAACATTCTTAGGGATATCTTTATCCATCATAGCAATTTTCATTTCAGAATAAACTTCATCTCTCATCTTTGCTAAATAATTCCAAGATAATGCAATTACCCCTCCAAAAATAAGTAAAGAGCCAAGCAGTAACGTATGGCTCTTTTTGATTTTATTGTTTACTTTCAACAGGTTTTGTATTCGCATAAACAATACCTACACCACAAAGCAATACTATTAAACCAATAAAGTAAATTGTTTGTGCAGCATTCATTCCTGTATCAGGAGAACCTACTATATTGAATTGATCTCCATTAGATTTGTTTTCTGGACGACTTTTTAGTGTAACAACTTTTTGATCATTAGTTGAATCTGTTACATAATAAACACCTGTTGTAATATTGAAGTGTCCTAGAGCTTCTACTCTTACTGTTCTCTTTTCTTGTCCAACTTTGTCTACTGGGATTCTTACATAAAATTTCTTTCCGGCTGCAATATTAGTAAGTTGTAAATCTTTACCATTTTCATCAACAACTTTAATACCATCAACACCATCTAATTTAGTAATGTCATAACTAGTTAGAGAATTTGCAGGTGTTCCAGTAACACTATATAAAGTTTGATAGTATTTTCCATCTTCAGTTTTTCCTAATTGATCACTAGCACGTGCAAGAGTAAGTTGTGAAACTAACGAAGCTTTTTGTTGTTTCGCTTTCTCAACTAGAGATACTACAGCAGCTGATACCCCAGCAGCTTCTATAGGATCACCAGAATCAGGACCACCACTCATTTTAAATACTGTTGCAGTTGTTGCAGCTGTTTTAGTATCAACATATGGTGAATCGGAATCTGTTGGATTTTCATGTTTTTCGGTATCGCCATAAAAATTATTATCTGCTCCTGGATATTGTTCTGCCAAATATAACCAAATTGCAGCTTGAGTAGCCCATACCTCGATATCTTCTGCGTGTGGTCCATTATAATTAGTAATCTTTTTTTGACTACCACTTGCAATACTATTATTTAGAATATAAATAAGTCCTGGGTCTCCACTAGCAGTTTCATTATTAATGCTGTATGTTTTTCCAGCTCCACCTTGCTTACGCAATTGAACACAGAAAACACGATTAGTAGCATCAATTGAATCTGCATAATAGAATGGTACTCTTAAAAATTGATTTCCATCAGCAGTATATCCCACAATAGCACTTGCTACTGTTGAAGAACCATTTTCTGGTGTAACCATTGTAAAAGTATCTCCTGTAGGTGCAGCATAACTTACTTTCTCTTCTTGTCTATTCATGATATTGAATGAAGCAACTGAGAATAGTGCGAATGCAGCAACTATTACTGATAAAGCTACTGAAAAATCAACATTTCTTTGTAATCCTTTCTTTTGTTTACGTTCCTTTTGTTCTTTTTGTTCTTGTGTATAAATTTTTTCCATTAAAATCACCTAACCTTACATTTATATTATATCATATTTCATATAAAATCAAACATTTTTTTATTCAATAGTAAAAATATCATCAATCTTAGCATCAGGAGTATTCTTGTTTACGTATAATGTCATTAAAACATCTCCTTTTTCTACTTTATTACCAACTAATTTATTTAATTTTATTCCTACTGAATAATCTATTTTATCTGTCTTTTTTACTTTGCCAGCTCCTAGCAATAATGATAATTTTCCTAATTCTAAAGCATTAATCTTTGTTATTTCTCCACTCTTAGTTGATCTAACTTTAATTGTATTATCACTAACTTTTATTCCTTTTAAATCACCTTCTTGATGGTTAACTAATTCTTCAAACTTTTTAAAGGCTTTTCCACTATCAATACTTTCAATAACTAACTTTTTTGCTTCTTCTTCAGGTATTTCTTTTCCCATACTTACCATTTCTGAAGCAAGATCTACACATAAATTAAATAAATTACTAGAATCATCTTTACCTTTTAAAACATCTATTGCTTCTAGCACTTCTAAACTATTACCTACACATCTACCTAATGGAGTATTCATATCACTAAGCATAGTTCTTACTTCACGTCCATATACTTCACCTATTTTAACCATCAATTTACTTAATTCTTTTGCTTCTTCTTTTGTTTTTAATAGAGCTCCATTTCCATATTTAACATCAATTAGTATTTTATCAGCTCCACTAGCTATCTTTTTACTCATAATACTTGATGCGATTAACGGTATTGAAGATACAGTTGCGGTAACATCTCTTAATGCATAAATGACTTTATCCATAGGTGCTAAATCTCTTGTTTGTCCAGTAATAACTACCCCTATTTCTTTTACTTGCTTTTCTATTTCTCGATCTTTTAAATTAATTCTAAATCCTGGAATACTTTCTAGTTTATCAATTGTCCCTCCAGTATATCCAAGACCTCTACCACTCATTTTAATAACCGGTATTCCTAAAGAAGCCACTATTGGAGCAATTATCAAAGTTGTTTTATCCCCAATACCACCAGTAGAATGTTTGTCTACTTTTATCCCTTCTATATCTGAAAAATCAAGGACTTCACCACTATCAACAAAAACTTTAGTTAATGAAAATATTTCTTCATCAGTCATTCCATTAATACATATAGCCATTAATAAACTAGACATTTGATAATCAGCTATTTCTCCTTCTAAATAACCATTAAAGAAATAATCTATTTCTCGATAACTAAGCTCTTTACCTAATCGCTTTTTATTAATTATATCTAGTATCATACAAGCTCCTTCCTAAACACATCCGTATCCCTCTTTATAAATCCACAATTTTCATATAGTTTATGAGCTGCGACTCTAGCAGGATTAGAAGTAAGTTCTATTCTACTTCCACCTTCTTTTTTAGCATAGTCGATTACATAGTCCATCATTGTTCTACCAACTTTTTGATCTCTATATTCTGGATCAACACATACATAATCTATATGATATATTTTTTTATTCTTTATAATGTCTATCATCTCATTTAGAATCACATAACCAACTACAACATCATCAATACATGCTACAAACTCATGAGATCTTTCATCATGAACATTAGCCCTTTCATAGCCAAAAGACTTTAAAACTATTTCGTTTACTTTGCCAAAATCTTTATCTTCATATTTTCTTATTTCCATAAGTTCACATCCCTATTATGATTTAATTATAAAACAAAAACATATAAAAGAAAAGCAGATTATTCATCTGCTTCTTTTTCTTCTTTAGTATGGCTAGATAAAAATGTTACTTTTTCAGCAACAATTTCTACTACTGTTGTTTTTTGCCCCTCTTTATCAATTTGTCTAGATTGAATTCTTCCTTTTACTCCTACTATGTCCCCTTTCTCACAATACTCGCTAGTATTATTCGCAATACTATCAAAAGCAACACAATCAATAAAATCTGTATCATATGTTCCGTCACTATTTTTAAAGCTTCTTGGGATGGCTAAAGGGATGGTAGCAACTTTAATGCCTTTGTCTGATTTATTAACAGTAATATTACGAGTAAGTCTACCAACGAGTACTACTTGATTAAGCATGAATCACCTCCTCTCAAGAGCGTATAATACACGCACATTTTTAAGAAAACAAATCGTGCTTTTTACTTTTTCATATCAATAAATATCTAAAAAAAAGAAATTCCCTAAGGGAATTATCTTTTTTTAAATTATTTACATATTTCAATAAACAACTTTAGTATTCTAAAGATTTTTGTTTAGCTGGATGAATGATTCTATCAACAGTCTCATCAAAACTACCTATGCCTGTTGTGAAAGGGGCAATTAAACTATGAGCAAAATCTAACATATCAACATCATTAATAATAACTTCTTCATCAGGAATTATTCCTGCTTTTTCATAATCATCTAACTCTAAAAATTCAAGATTATAATCTAAATCTCTAACAAAATTATATGCATCTTTGTCATAATATCTAACCGTAATAAAATCATCTTTTTCCTTCTTATTAATTAAATAATAATCTTTATTTTTTCTAGATGATGGATCAGTAGAGCTTTCTCTTATAACATATAATCCCATTTGATTTTTTGGATTCTGAGTAACTTCAAAATATAAGCCAGATACTCTATAGTTAAAAAAGAAATCAGCTGAATCCTTAGATATTTCAAGTTCGTATGTATCATCTATATTTGGTAATTTTCCAGAAAAACTATATGTACTACTCTTTTTGTATTCAAGTTCCTCTTCTAAATCATCTTGAGTTATTCTAACTCCTGAAAGAATCTTACTTACTAATTCATATTGTTCTTTCTCAATCATTCCATTCGCCAATAAATGCATGGCAATATCGTATTTCATATATACCCTCCTAACTTAATTTTAATCATAAAAAAAACGATTGTCAATTCAATCGTTTTATAATTATTTATTACTATGTTTTTCACTACTAAATTCAGTTACTTTATTTAATTCTTCATCAAAAGAACCAATATTAGTTTTAGAAGGTCTTATAAGATTAGAAACTAAGTTTATTATATTATCTTCTTCAATTATGCCTTCTTTATCTGGGAATAAGCCACATTGTTGACAATCTCTTGTATCAAGACGACTATTAATTAAATCATCTAAAATGTTTTGATTGGCAGATTCTATTATTGTTTTAGTAGCATCTTTATCATAAAAACTTACCTTCACTTGATCTTCATCGAAGTCTTTATCAAGTATATAAGTTCCTGCAAGATCAAAACCATCAGCTATAAATTCATTAATATGTAATTTAAGTTGTCCTAATTTATTTACGGTAATTGATAAAAATAATGTGAATTTGGTATAGATTAAAGTAAACTTTTCATCAACAATTCTCTTTATTTCAAAGGTACCATTATCAGTAAAACCTAAAAACTCTTTATAACGATCACTTATCTTTGTTAAATCTCCTCTTTCAAGATCCTCTTTGGAAAGTTTTACTCCTTCAAGTACTTTACTTACTAATTCGAACTCTTCTTGTTTAATAATTCCTGCATTTAATAGTTGCATTGCTATATCGTATTTCATATATGTCCTCCTAAGCTAATTTTAATTCTAAAAAAAACGATTGTCAATTCAATCGTTTATAAGTTTCTTTTTATTAATTGATTTAATTCTACTGCATATTCCATAGGTAATTCTTCTCTAAATTTTTCAATAAAGCCTAAAATTATTAAGTCCATTGCTCTTTCATGAGAAATACCTCTACTCATTAAATAGAATAGATTATCTTCATTTATCTTAGATACAGTTGCTTCATGTTCTAAAGTACTATTCTTATTAAAACAAGAATTATTAGGAATAGTATCACTCTTAGATAATTCATCTAAAATTAATGTATCACATTTAACACTTGCTTCACTGTTCTCTGATTTAGTATTAATTAATACTTTGCCTCGATAAGTAGCATTCCCACCATTTCTAGCAATACTCTTAGAAATAATATTACTTGTGGTATTCTTACCTAAATGTATCATTCTAGCTCCGGTATCTTGTATTTGACCAGAACCAGCTACACTAATTGTTATACAAGTTCCTTTGGAATTATTACCTTTTAAAATACAGGCAGGATACTTCATAGTAACTTTAGAACCAATATTACCATCAATCCATTCCATAGTACCATTCTCATCTACAAGAGCTCTTTTAGTAACTAAATTATAAACATTATTAGCCCAGTTCTGAACTGTTGAATAACGACATTTACTATTCTTACCAACGTATATTTCTACTACTGCAGCATGTAGACTAGATTCACTATAGGTAGGAGCTGTACATCCTTCTATATAATGCAAATCACTATTATCATCAACAATTATCAAAGTTCTTTCGAATTGTCCCATATTACGACTATTAATTCTAAAGTAACTTTGTAGAGGTCTATCTAACTTAGTATTAGGTGGTATGTAGATAAAGCTTCCTCCTGAGAATACTGCTCCATTTAAAGCAGCAAACTTATTATCAGCATTACTTACTATTTTTCCAAAATACTTTCTAACAAGTTCTGGATATTTCTTCATCGCATCTTCAATCGAAGTAAAGATTACTTTCTTTTCTTCAATTTCCTTTAACATCGAATGATATATTACTTCACTTTCATATTGGACTCCCATTCCTCCCATATGAATCTCAGCTTCTCGAACTCCTACTGAATCTAGATCATCAACTATTGGTTTTAAAACATTATTCCAATCACTCATAATCTTATCATCTTGAGAATTATTTTTATAATAAATAATCTTTTCAAAATCCAAATCTATTTCAGGTCCAAACTCAGGCATTCCAAGTTCTTCAAATTTCTTATAACTATCAAGTCGATATTTCTTTATCCACTCTTCTTCACCTTTTATAGAAGAAATTGTCTTAATTTTATCTTTACTTAATCCAATTACTTCCATTTAACCACCTCAGTCTATTTAGTATTTACTTTTTCTTTTTCTCTATTTAAATACATATCTAAATTCATTTTTTGAATATAATCTTCTTCCATTTGGAAATATCTATATAACATTTCTTTAGGTTTCCAACGATTTGCTTTAGCAACATCCATTCTATCAACAAAGAAATTATTAGATGCGAACATATAATCTTCCATATCACTTATAGTAACTATATCTTTATCAAAGATTTCTCTACCATCAGTTTTTTCCAAAACATAGCAAGGTCCTTCCTTAACTTCTCCATTTACTAACTTTATTTTAGTACCATGTGGAACTCCATCTAGTGTATAATTTTCTCCTCGCTCTCTATCATACACTGGTAATTCTTCTAATGGATTAAATGGATTTATATATACCCCATTAACATTTATTAGAAAAGCATAAGCTTTATCTTCAGGTATTTCTGTAGCATTCCTTTCTATATCAAAATATCTTACTTGTCCTATACGTACCTTATCAGCACTAATTTTTGTATGTCTCATTTAAAACTCCCCCTAACACATACTATTTTAAATTTTCTAACATTTTTTCTACTGCAACACTAGGTATTAGTGCACAATTCTTTCGATTAGGCTGTATATTATCATATACATTTAATTCCCCTAATAATTCTTTATTATACTCTTTTTCATTAATCATATTCTGATAATTAATAAGTATTTCTCTTACTTCTTCTACAGTCTTTCCAATCAAGTATCTTATCATTATTGAAGTAGCACTAGTACTAATAGCACAGGCTTCTCCATCAAATCTAATATCTTTGACAATATTATCTTCAATCTTCATCATGAAGTTCAAATCATCAATACAACTTTCACTATTAGTACGAGTTTTTAAATAACTATCGTCTTCTATTAGTCCTCTATTCATAGGATCACTGTAATTATCTAATATTATTTCTCTTCTGAAATTCTCATCCATATAATCACCTATATTATTACTTTAAAGATATCTTTACTATTCTTTAATACATCTACTAATTTATCTATATCTTCTTTATTATTATAAAAATACATACTAACACGAACTGTATTCTTAATATTTATTTCATCTTTTAACATCTTAGCACAATGATTACCTGCTCTTACATAAATATGATAATGATTAAGATAAATAGCAGTATCTTGAGCAAATACACCATCTATATTAAAAGATATTATACCACTATCAGTATTTTTATTATAAATAATCAAGTTATCAATATCTTTTATTTTTTCAATTAAATATTTCTTTAAATCCATTTCATAATTATGTATCTTATCCATTCCAATACTCATTAAATATTTAATTGCTTCTCCTAAGCCAATTACTTCAGCAATTGGTGGAGTACCAGCTTCAAATTTAGTTGGAACAGTCTTTAATTCATAAGAATAATCTTCTTCAAAGAAAGAATTCATTCCCCCACCAAAACATAATGGATCCATCTCTTCTAATAATTCTTTTCTACCAACAAGTACTCCTACTCCTGTAGGTCCACACATCTTATGCCCTGAAAAGCTTAAGAAATCCATATTACTTTCTTTAAAATCTACTTTCATATGAGGAACACTTTGAGCCCCATCTACACAAAAGATAATTCCTTTATCTCTACAATATTTACCAATACTTTTAACATCTCTAACATCCCCTACAACATTACTTACATGTGCAAGAGAAACTACTTTAGTTTTATCAGTAACACATTTTTTAATATTATCTATTGTTAATTCATAATCTTTATTTAAAGGAACATATTTAATTTCAAAACCAATTTCTTCTCTTAATTTAATCCATGGTAAGACATTAGATGCGTGTTCTGCTTTATTAAGTAATACTACATCTCCTTTTTTTAGATACTTTCTCATATATCCAAAAACAACCATATTAATTGACATAGTAGTTCCAGCAGTATAAATAACTTCATCACTATTACAATTAATAAACTTACTAACTAAATCTCTAACCCCATCATATAATTCATTAGTTTTAATCGCAGCTTCATAATCTCCTCGATGAATATTAGAAGTATGTTCTAAGTAATACTTATTCATCTTATCAATTACTACTCTAGGCTTTAAAGTAGTAGCTCCATTATCAAAATAAACTATATCTTTTTTTAACATAGGAAAATCTTCACGATTCATTTAATCACCTCCTATATTTTTTCTATTTCTTTTATAAACTTATCAATCTTATTAAGATCTATACTATCACTATTAATTAAATAACTATTTAATAATAGCTTAGTCGCATCCTCTCTATTAATTCCTCTACTCATTAAATAGAATATTTTTTCTTCACTAAATCTCCCTATATAAGCACCATGATTACTATCTACATCATAATTATCTATTAATAAATTAGGACAAATAGTACTTTTACCATCATTTATATTTATAATTTGATTTTCTTGATTACAAATACATTTAGCGCTTTCTTTAGGAACAATACCATTAACATAATAAGTTAACTTGTTATTCTTGACATTAACTCCATGATTATATAATTCACTATGAGTATTCCCTACTTTATGTTTAACATCTATCTTAAATTCATTATCATCATAATTAATATTATTGTAATAATAATATAAGTTAACATTTTCATTAACTAAATTAATTTCTACATTATTACTACTATTAATAGAAAAATGATAAATAATAGTATCTTCAGTTATTTCATACTTATAATTATTATTACTATTATCATCTATTACATATAATATCTTATTCATCTTAATCTCCCTAAGACATTACATTGATACTAGTATAACCCTCTTTTTCAACTTCTAAGGCTAAACTAATATCTCCACTCTTTCTAATCTTACCATCTTTTAAGATATGTACATAATCAGGTTTTAAATACTCTAAAATTCTTGGATAATGCGTGATAATCAATAAAGAAGCCTCTTTATTTTCTTTCATATAGTTATTAATGTTATCACAAACTATTCTTAAACTATCTACATCTAATCCTGAATCTATTTCATCTAGAATAATATATTTAGGTTTCAATACTTTTAATTGAAGAATTTCATTCTTTTTCTTTTCTCCTCCACTGAAACCCATATTAAGTGATCTATGTAACATACTACTATCTAATTCTACATCTTTCATAGATTGTTCCATATCAGTAATAAAACTATATAAGTTGACTTTTTCCCCTGTTTTAGAACTAAGTGCTGTTCTTAAAAATTCACTATTACTTACTCCTTCTATTACAGTAGGATCTTGCATGCATAGGAACAATCCTTTTTTAGCTCTCTCATCAACTGATAAATTTAAAATGCTTTCTTTATCAATCAATATATCTCCTTTATTAATATTATATTTATAATGACCCATTATCGCTTTAGCTAAAGTACTTTTTCCAGTACCATTAGGTCCCATAATAACATGAGTCTCTCCTTCTTTGATTTTTAAAGATAAACCTTTTAATATATTTAAATCACTATCAGTGATAGAACAATTAATATTCTTAATTTCTAGCACATTACCACCTCTTCGTAAAACCACTATTATTTTAACATAAAAAAATCAATTATACAAAAAAACCAACTATTTAGTTGGTTCTATTTATTAAGAAATTCTTCTGTAGATATTTCTATCGTCAAATGAATATCTTGGTTCTTCTTGACCAAAGTCATATTTTGATTCATATCTACCATCTAATACTTCTTTAGCAATTCTTAATTGCTCTAAGAATTTATCATTATCTTTAACTTTATTCTTTAATTCATCATTTTGTGCTGCAAGAGTAGTAGCTACTCTATCTAAATAATTATTTTGCTCTTCTAATTTATTATTTTCGGTACTAAGAGCACCAATTCTATCTTCTTGTTCTTTTACTTTTCTAACAGCACTTCTATTAATATCCTTTTGTTCAGCTAAACTACTTTCTAATTGATCAATTTTTGATGATTGCTCTTTTACTGTATTAATAAGTCTTTGGATAATTATTGTACCCTCAGCCATATCAGTTTCTCTATAACCACTTTCTTCAACTAGATTATCAAAGCTATCACGTCTATCAATAGAATCTACTTTTACTTCATAATCTTGTAATCTATCACTATCCAAGTCATTATCTTCATCCATTGCTTGAAGATTTAATTCTACTTCTTTTTCATCTTCTGGATTATAGTTATAGTTTAACTCAGCCATTACTTCTTCAGGACTAATTTCTTCTGCAGCTGGAACTTCTACAACTTCTTCTGTAGATTCTGCAATAGGTACTGAAACATCTTCAGGTACTGAAACATTTTCTACACTTTCTTCAACTGATTTTTCTTCTGCAATTGGTTCTACAACACTTTCTTCTACAGTGTCTTCAAGTGTATCAGTTGATTGTTCTTCTGTTACTGGTTCAACAATGCTTTCTACAGCAGTATCATCTAATGTCTCAACTGATTGTGTATCTTCTACTGTTTCCTCAGGCATAACTTCTTCTGTAGCAGCTTCAACTTCATTTGCTATTGGTTCTACAGCCTCTATATTTTCTGCTACTTCATTATTAAATGCATCATCTACTACATTTTCTTCTACTTTTACTTCACTAACATCTATATTATTCTCTTCATTAGTGGCTGGAGCTACTTCTGGAGTAACAACCCCTTCAGTAACTGCTGCTTCAGGCATAACTTCTTCTTTTTTAAGTTCTATAGAAATAGGTTCAAATTCAGGATCATTAGTACTTAAGAACAAACTATCATTATTCTTTCCAATAAAACTAAAATATTGCCCATCAACTAAATTATTACCATCTATGTCATAGATAGTAGCTTCAGAAAACAAATCATTAAAGATGAAACTACCTTCAGGACCCATACTATTATTTATCTTTTCTTTAATAGTATTAGCTGCTCCTACTAATCTAGTAGCTTCTTGTGGTTGATTTCTATCTGCTGCTGCCTTAATAACATTTTCACTAACAGGTGTAGATATTTCAGCTAAAAGAGTATTATCATCTACCTTTTTAATCTTTCTATGATTAAATGGAATAACTTCTACTCCTTCAGGACTAATTACACCAATTTCGACTGTTTCTTCAGGTGTACTAGCATTTATTGCAACTTTTAAACTTGTTGTCGCAATAACATTACCATTATTTAATCTTTCTTTTCCCTCATCAAGAAAAAAGTACTTTTTACCTGTTTCTAGTACATCATAATATACAACAGAATAATCATCTCTTCCTTGAAATTTAACGTTATTTCTTTTTTCTTCTAAAGCCATAAAAACACCACCAATGTCATACTCTAATCTATTAAATAATATATCACAAAAAAAATAGCAACACAACCTTTTTTATAAAAATAAACAAAATTGCATTATTTTGAATATTAAGATAAAATAAAGTTGGTGATAAAATGGCAAATCAAAGAAGACTTTTAATCGCAAGAAATGCATTTTTATTCATAATTTTTGTTTGTTTTGGAGTAATAATAGTAACAGAAAAGTCTTCTGGACTATTACTTCCTAAAATAGAAAAAAAGATGCAAGAATATTTAGATAATAATTATAATGACATTCAAGAAGGTATTAAAAAAGGTAAAGTTTCATACAACAATCCTGTTTATAAAATGAAAATAACTTCTATAGATAATAAAAATCACTTTTTTTATATCTTATATTCTGATAGAAAAATAAGTGATACTTATAAAGAAGACTATGTTGAAGGTAAACAACTATTTACTAAAATACAAAAAGATTTAGAGAATGGTATTAGAAACAAAATAAGTACTAGTGTAAAAGTAGAAATAATTTCTACTCTAGATAAATACACTTCTAAAGTACAAGATAGAATTATTAGAGAAGATAATCTATTAGAATTAAAGTTTTATAGTATTGAGAAAGAATTAACAATTAAAGATTGGAATTCTAAAGAAATAACTAGTTCTATTACTGATTTTATAAAGAAATGTTCTAGTAATAAGATAACTCCAAAGAGTTACAAATTAGTTGTTACTAATAGTAGTGATATCACTGAATCAATTGAAATAAGCAATATAACTGAAGATTTTATAACTAATGAAAACAATGAAAAGATAATTACTGATATCTTGAGTGATAACACTTCAAAAATATTAAGAGATAGTAAAATACAATATAAATATTTAAATTAGGAGGGATAAAATGAATGATTGTATTTTTTGTAAAATAATTAATGATGAGTTACCGTCAAAAACAGTATATGAAGATGATTTAATAAAAGTAATAATGAATATTAATCCATCTACTGATGGACATCTACTAGTATTGCCAAAAGAACATTATGTTAATATTATGGATATTAAAGAAGACATAGTTGTTTACAGTCTTAAAGTAATTAAAGATACTTTATATCCATTACTAAAAGAAAGATTAAACTGTCAGGGATTAACACTTGCAGAAAACAACGAATTAGGTCAAGAAATAAAACACTTCCATATTCATTTAATACCTAGATATCCAGAAGATGGTGCAGATTTCAATTATGATGAATCAAAATTAAGTGATTTAGATCAAGTTTTTGATAAACTCAAATAAAAAAACTACTAAAACAGTAGTTTTTTTTGACAATAAATGTAAACACCCCGAACATTAATAAGCATTACCCTTTGAATTATGTAATAATATAATAAACGGAGTGGTGTTATGAAGAAAATCTTTTACTTGTTATTACTTCTATGCTTTTTTATCAATATAAATGTATATGCTGAAGAAAATATTCCCAAGACATTAATTAATATTGATTATCCCGTTAATAATCAAAGCTATTCTAATTCTATAAGAGTCCTTGGTTGGGTTATGAGTGAAGCCCCAAATTCAACGGTAGAATTTCAAATAGATAATGGTGAAATAATCAGTAGTTCTAGTAGACAAGTAAGAAATGATGTAATTAAAGCTATTAATGGCTATGGAACTATAACTGAAAATCCTACTCCTGGATATGATGAAAGTTTTAATATTAGTTATTTAAATTATGGCTCACACAATATCAAAGTTATTGCTAAAGATAGTCAAGGTAGAGTTTTAAGTATTGCTAATAGATCATTCATAAAAAAAGCTCCCAAGACATTAATTAATATTGATAGTCCCACTACATTCATGTATGGAAAAGAAATAGCATTTTTTGGATGGTATCTGTCTGCCGCTAAAGACGATGAAGCTAAATTAGAAATTTATCTTGATAATAATGCTATTGATTACAATAGATCATTGCGTCAAGATGTCTATGATGCTTATGGTAATCAATATACTAGAAATACTACCTACCCTGGATTTTATAAAGTTTATAATGTAGAATCACTTAATGATGGATATCATACTTTAACAGTGAAATTAATATCTAACAAGAATAATCAAGTTATATCAGAACAAAAAAGAGTTTTCAAACTAATAAAAGTAAAATCTAGACTAAACATAGATTATTTAGAGCAATCAGAAACTCATAATGCTTTCTTTTTATCCGGTTGGGAAATGAGCAGTCAACCTAATTCTTATATAAAAGTATTTGTTGATGGTGCTTTGACTAATACTAATATTAATCGTATTGGACGTCCAGATGTAATAAATGCTATTACTGGCTATGGGACTGTTAATGAAAATCCAAATCCCGGAATATATGGATATATAGATATTTCAAATATGAGTTTAGGTAGTCATACTATTAAAATTGCTTTATATTCAAAATATAACGAGGAAATTGCTAGTGATACTAGAAATATTTATATTTATACTAAAAATTATTATAATAATAAACTTTATTACAATAATGTTCCTTACTTTAATCAATATGATGGTAGATGGAGTAATATAACTTACGGACTATCTATCTTTGGTAAAAATGGTTGTGGTCCTACAGCCTTTGCAATGGCTTTCTCTTCTATTTTAGGAAGAACAATATATCCAAATCAAGTAGCTGATTATTTATACTATAATACTAATGAGTTTAATAAGATTGCCAAAGGTTCTGGTGGTTTAGCTATCGTTTATGCAACTGATGCTTATCACATTAAAAGAACACCTATATATAGTTTAGAACAACTAAATAGTGCCTTAAATGAAGGAAAAATAGTTTATGCAGCGATGGGTAATGGAAGGTATGCAACTCCTTTCTGGAATCACTCTATTATAATGTACGGTTATAATTCAACTAACGGTTATACTTACACAGTAGATCCTTTGACTACTAACAATAACATTTGGATATCAACTGCTACTGTTTGGTCTCAAAGAAGTACTGATCCTGATGACAGTCGAGGAGGAGCTTTCTTCTATGCTTTAGAATCTTATTATTAAAAAAAGAAAATACCAATATTGGTATTTTTTTAATGAAGTGAACCGCTAAGAATAATAGCTAATAAAATGTATAATATTATTGTTATAAATAAGCCATTACCTCTAGAAGTATGATTATCATTTGAACAAGCCATTAAAACACCTCCTTAAATATAAGAACCTAGAATAATGATTAAAAGTATAAATAAAACAAGTATAATCGCACCAGTTGAAGTTGATCCACAATTAGTCATATTTATTCCTCCTTTTTAATTACTTTCATGATATTGTATGGTAAAACTAAAAATATGTTCATATATATATCATTTTATTGCAAGAAAAAAGTTTTTTTGTTATTATATTTTATGTGTACAGGAGGAAGAAAAATGAAAAATAAAAAATTATTATATGCAATTGGACTATTATTAGTAACAATTTTAGTTACTGGATGTGGAAAGGAAATAGCTGTAAAAAACGGTTCTAAAGTAGCAGTATCTACTAAAGAACAAAAATACACCGCAACTGAATATTATAATAAAATAAAAAAAGATAATATTTCTAAGTTAGTAGATATGATTGATAAAGATTTATTAGAGAAGAAATATAAAACTGATGATAAAGAAACAGAAGCTATCGATAAGCAGATAGAGCAAATCAAATCATATTATGGTAGTGATGAAAACACTTATAATAGTATGTTAAAGCAGTACTTTGGTGCTGATAGTGAAAAAGAATTAAGAGAAAATTTAAAACTAGAGTATAAGAGAAAATTAGCTGTTGAAGACTACATTAAGAAAAATATCAAAGATAGTGAAATAAAAAAATATTATGATGAAAAGATTTTTGGTGAAGTAAAAGCTAGTCATATCTTAATATCAATCAATGTAAAAGATGATGCTAAAGAAGAAGATAAAAAGGCAGCTGAAGAAAAAGCATTAAAGAAAGCTAAAAAGATTATTAAAGAATTAGATAGTGGTAAGAAATTTGCTGATTTAGCTAAAAAGTATTCTGATGATAAAACTAATGCTGTTAATGGTGGAGATTTAGGATATTTCAATTTAGATGAAATGGTTACTGAATTCTCTGATGCTGTTAAAACATTAAAGAAAAACGAATATACTAAAGAACCAGTTAAAACTGAATATGGATATCACATTATATTAAAAACTGGAGAAAAATCTAAAGCTAAATTAAAAACAATTAAAAAAGATATTATTGAAAAAATTAAAGATCAAAAAATGAGTGAAGATAATACTATATACTATACTGCTCTAAAAGGATTTAGAGAAGATAATAAAATCAAATGGAATGATGACTCATTAAAGAAAGCATATGATGATTATATAAGTGATTTAATAACTAGTGCTATAGAAGCAGCAAATTCACAACAAAATAGTTAACATTTAGTTAACTATTTTTTTATATAATATTATCTCTTTATTCTCATAGATTTGTTCATAATCTGAGTTATTTTTTAAATATGTATCAATAGAATATTGATTGCTAACTAATAAATAATCAAAATCATATTTTTCTATCAAATCTATATAATTTACTCTTAAGTCAGAAATAGACAAATAATCTAAATAATTATAATTAGAATATAAATCAGCACGACCATCAATGAAGACGGGTATATCATTATATATTAATTCTCCACCATAATTATACATATTAAATAATCTTTTAGGTTTTACTTTTTTTATTGCTTCAATATCTTTTTTTACTAGATATCCGCTATTTAATTGCTTATGAATATTATTTGTACTAAGGCAGAAAAAAGCAACCAGCATTACACTAACTATAATTAAAATCGTATTAGTCCCAATATCTAATTTTCTTTTACCAACATAATTAAATATTACAAAACTCATAATTATATATGTATATCCCCAGAAACGAATATTTTTAAATCCTAGTACAATTGATATACCAAATAATGCTAAGTCTATGAAAGATATTTTCTTTTTACTAAATATCATTACAAAGAAAATAAACACTACAACAAGCACATATACCCAATGTCCAGGATAGTTTAAATTAGTAGGAAGCCATTCAGCTATATTACTAATCATGACTTTATTCATCATATTTTGATATGGATAAACAAACATCTTAAAGCCATGAATATTAATATTAACACAAAGCATACAAACAATAGCAACAATTGAGTATTTAAGCATTTGCTTTTTAGATAATCTGTTCATATATATTTTTGGTCTATTAAAATTAAATAATCCAACTATTAAGAATATAAAACAGAATATATAAGTAAGATTACTTGATCCTCCATGAACATTAGCCCAAATAATAGAAATTAATGGTAAAAAATAAATTAATTTAGAATCTTCATTCCGATAAGTATCATATAAAAACCAAATTGTAAGTGCTAAAAGATTAAAACTAATTAAATGAGGTCTTCCTTGCATAAAAACTATTAAAATCATGGATAATGTAATCCAAATCATACTAAAATTAACATTTTTTAAATATCCTTCTTTATTAGCAAGAAACATAATAAATTGAAGACTACACATACATACAAATCCATATACTAGCAAATGAGCACTACCAAATACTAATTTAAAAGAATACAAGATGATTTCAAATAACCATTCATGACTCATCCAGTATTTACCATATAAGTACCAAGAAAAAACATCTTTCTTTAGAATTCCATGATTAAACATGTATTCTCCTGCTTTAATATGCCAATAATAATCACTTTCACTTCTCATAGTCACAAGTAAAAATAAAGACATACAAATAACATAAATAGTTAATGCTATAAAAGTTTTTTTATTCTCGTTCATCTTCTTCATATTTTAACCCTCTCTGATATAATTTTTCCTTAATCACTTTTTCTAATTCTGAACCACTATATTTTCTACTATACTTACGATATAATTTATCATACTCTTTTTTAGCTATATCTTGATTATTTTCAAATGAATAATCATTAATAATACTATTTATTAGATTAATATCATAACCATTAAGTTTTAAATCATTATATATTTTTTGTTTTAATACTACTCCTCCTCGATTATGATTAGTTTTTATACCCTTCTCAATTAACTTCTTTATTTTATTAGTTTGTTTTTCATCAGTATATAGTTCTATTTCATCTTCAATAATATCTGAATCAATTTTCTTTTCACTTAATTCTTTTCTTATCTTATAAGGTCCCTTATTAGTAGTAATTAATTGATTATTAATATAACTTCTCGCATACATTCGATCATTTAAATAGCCTTGTTTTAATAGCTTATCAATTGCTTTGTCAATTAAATCTTCAGGATATTCTTTTTTTATTAGAAACTGTCTAAGTTCATAAGTACTTTTAAAACGATTATTAATACTAGTTAGAGCTATATAGTAAACATCACACTCTTGATTATATTTATCTATCTCAATTAACAATTTTTCATCTATTTCTTTTGTTAATAATAAATTATATTTTAAAATAACATCTTCATATAAAACTATCGTATTATCATTATCTAAAAATATTTTATATTTACCTTTAGTTCCTTTTTTATACTTAATTATTTTCAAGATAATCACCTATAAATATTATAGCATAAAAAAAGATTTCAGTTGAGTGAACTATCTTTTTACATCGATAAGTCCTTCTGAAACCTCTTCTAGGGCCCTTCCAATATTCTTTTTACTCTTGTACTCGGATTCAGGCATTTGTAGATATCCCTCTTTGGCAATTTGTTTACTTCTTCTAGCGGCTATATGTACTAGTTCATATTTGGAATCGACTATATTTAATAATTTGTCTATTGAAGGATAAATCATTATATCACACTCCCTATTATTAGAATAAACTAGTTAATGTAAAATAACAAGTAAATAGACACAATTAGACAAATATATTTACAACATTAAAAAGTGCGTCTTTACGCACTTAGTTAAATTGACAGCAAGAGCCACATTGAACATTGCTACAAACATTTTCTTCTGAACAAGTATATACTGGTCTATATGTATGTTTATAGACGTGGTGATTAATAATACGAGTATGAATAGGACAAGTATGAGGAACTTCATGAACAAAAGTCCTGTTGATTATTCTTTCTTTTACACCTTCACCAGTAACTGGTCCCATATTATTATTCATCATATTGACATCAACATCCATCTCATTATTAATATAATTATTATTACCCGTTACAGTATTTTCCATATTCATATTTTGAAATAAATCATTATTATACATAAATACCTCCTAAAATATCTTATGATTATTAAATAAAAAAGGAACTAATTAATATTAGTTCCTCCCCATTCTACTACTGTATAACCAGTTCTTTCTACTTTAGAAAGTTTTTGCTCTTTTACTTTAACTTTCTTATCCAATGATTTATATTCCATTCTTACTCTAATTAATGTATCTGGTTTAGGATCAATATCAAGTCCCATATCATCATTAATTTCATCCATTGTTTGGAATCTAATATAGTTATATTTATTACTTTCTAATTTAGGTAACCAATACATTATAAATTCATTACGTTCTTTATAATTTAATCCTAATATTTCTAATTTCTTTTCTAAGAAGCTAGCACTATCTTCACCTTTTACTACAAAGCCATCTTCTTTAATAGGATTCTTTTTATTATTCTCACTTTCCCAATATAATGCATAATATTTTTTATTATTACTATCTATTAAAGTACCATCAGTTAATGCTTTTACTTTCCATTCATTATTATATTTAGGATAAGTAGTAGTTAAATCATCAGGATTAGATACTTTTATTGTTACATCAGTATCTTCTGTAGGATAAACATAAATAATAGGCTTCCATTGAGTATTTATACTACATCTAATAGCAGGCCATATAAGCCAAAAGAAAACAATTGGAGCAAGTAAATTTAAAACAATAAGTATTGTAATTAATCTTCCTGCACTATTTTTTTGTTTAACATCTTTATTTGCCATAATTATCACCACCACTGTAATCTGTAATATGTCCAGGATATTGATGATTATCATGGTTACATTCTGGAATACCTACATATGTATAAACATAGAAAATCACTTGAGCTAATAGCAAAATTTCTAAAAATAATGCTGCTTTTGAGCCTTTACTAATTTTTTTAATAAATTCTTTCATATTTCCTCCCTAAAATGGTAATTTCATATTTCCATTACTCATTTGTTTCATCATTTTCTTCATTTGATCAAATTGTTGTAGTAATTTATTTACTTCTTGTACAGAAGTTCCACTTCCTTTAGCTATTCTAGTCTTGCGACTAGCTTTAATAATATCAGGATTACGTCTTTCTTTAGGAGTCATTGATAAGACTATCGCTTCAATATGAGCCATTTGTTTAGGATCTATTTGAACATTATTAAGTCCCATCTTTTTAGCTCCCGGTATTAGTTTAATTAAATTTTCTAATGGTCCTAATTTCTTCATTTGTTTTAGTGTTGATAAAAAGTCTTCTAAATCAAATTTACCCTGTTGCATTCTCTTAGCTGTCTTTTCTGCTTCTTTTTCATCAATACTTTCAGTAGCCTTCTCAACTAAAGAAACTATATCTCCCATCCCTAAGATTCTTCCAGCCATTCTTTCAGGATCAAAAGAATCTAAACCATCTAACTTTTCAGATACACCAATAAACTTAATTGGTACATTAGTTAAATGTCTAACTGATAAAGCTACACCACCTCTAGTATCACCATCTAATTTAGTAAGTATTACTCCAGTAAGTGGTAATTGATCATTAAAACCAGTAATTACATTAATAGCATCTTGACCCATCATAGAATCTATTACTAAAAGAATTTCATCAGGTTTAACTTCTTTATTAATATTTTCTAATTCTTGCATTAATTCTTCATCGATATGTAATCTACCAGCAGTATCTATTAAAACATAATCAAATTTGTTTTCCTTAGCATAATTAATAGCATTCTTAGCAATCTCTACGGGATCCTTTTTTCCTTCTTCGTAAACTTCCATATTAAGTTGTTTACCTAGTTGTTTTAATTGATCAATAGCAGCTGGTCTATAAACATCACAAGCTACTAATAAAGGCTTTTTATTATGCTTCTTTCTCAAGAAATTAGCTAACTTAGCAATAGTAGTAGTTTTACCTGAACCTTGAAGACCTACTAACATTAAAGTAGCAGGATTACCTTTCATATTTAGTGGTTCACTTTCTCCACCTAGTAACTCAGTTAATTCATCTTTAACAATTTTAACAAATAAATCTCCCGGATTAATACTAGAAGCAACTTCTTCTCCAAGAGCTTTTTCTTTTACTTTACTAGTAAATTCTTTAACTACTTGATAATTAACATCTGCTTCTAATAGAGCTAATCTTATTTCTCTCATCATTTCTGAGATGTTTTCTTCTGTAATTTTTCCATAACCTTTTATTTTATGCAATGCATTTTGTAATCTATCGCCTAAACTTTCAAACATAAAATCACCTATTACGATTATAACATATTTATTCTGAAGAAAAATAGTGTTAAAGCACTATTTTAACTATTCAACGAATTGAATTAGAGGTTCTCCACTATCTATTTTAGGACCAATTTCTGATTCATTATTTATTTCAGGAATAGGACCATTATCTTCACTTAGCTCTTCTTGTTGTTCAACTACAGATCCTGTTGAAATTCCATCGTTTGATTGAGCTCCTTGTTCACTCATTATTTGAGGAACACTTTGAGTTTGTTGTGGAGTACTAGGTGTTTCTTGTGGTGCTGGTGTAGGTTCACTTAATGAATTACCAGCTCCATTCCAAATAGTAACAACATCACAGTTTCCAGATAATGGTGCTGGATCAGGCATTTCCATTCTAACAATTAGTGGAATTCTAAATCCTAAACCAAATCCCAAACAAGTACCAGCTTGTAAAGCTTTTTGTTTCTCAATAATATCATCTGTAATATGCGGTATCGTCTTACGAATATACTCTATATCCATAGGGTGGTTAATCTTAAAGATTAAGAAGTTTGTACATTGTGAAATAACATTATCTGAAAGTTCAACCGGTCTTTGAGTGATTATTCCTAAGATAACTCCATATTTACGACCTTCCTTAGCAATTCTTTCAAAGATATTATAACCAAATAAGAATCTATCATGGTCACTTTGAATATATCTATGAGCTTCTTCCAAAATTATATGGAACGGAATACTTGCTCTATCCTTTAAACCTTTACAGAAATCAAATATTAATCTTGAATAAATCTTAGTTAATACTTTAGCAAATTCATCATCAATATCATTTAAGTTAATATTAACTATTTGATATTTTTTACCATCTTGAACAACTAATGATGATAAATATTGCTCTAGAGAAACATAATCAGCTACATCAAAGTATTTAGCATTTTCTCCAACTATTAAAGCATGTAATCTAACTCTTATTGTTACTGAATCACCATAAGTTTGTTCATTTCTTAACCAACCTTCACTAATTAAAGTAAAGTTAAGAGCTTTTTCTAAAGTATCTAAGTTATAGTAAACTCCTGTACTAGGTTCAAAATCATCATACTCTTCTTTGATAAATGAATCTAGGTATTGATTCATTAAAACACTTTCAGTAAAGTTACCAGAATTATCAATTAAGAAACATTCTCTAAATTTACGAACATAACCTATTCCTTGAACAGGTGCTTCCAAATTAAATTCTGGAGTAGAACAGCTAGCTAAGATAGAGAATATTTCATTTCTCTTATTAGGTGCTGTCTCATTAGTATATAAAATTGTCATAATTGCTTTAGCAATCAAGTGATTTTTATAAGCATTAGAATCAACATCATTTTGACTAAATACTAAAGCAAGTTTTAACATTCTTTCAATAATAGGTAATTGTGAGTGAGATGTACATTGTAATAATAAAGCTAAATCATCTTTATTTAATAAATATACCGGTAATCTTAACTTTTCTCCTAATCCTTCTACTTCATTAGTACTAATATAACGATAATTATATTTAGGATTAATACTATTTAAATTAGAAAAAGCATTGTAATACTCACCAGATGAATCAAATATAAATACATTAGCTTTGAATGGATTTAATCTTTGATCATGAAACATATTTTGAAATAAACGAGTAGTTCCACAAGATTTACCTGAACCAGTATTACCAAAGATTGCAAAATGATTACTAAAGAAATTATTTACATCTAAGAATACTGGAAAATCATTATAGAATGGACTTACTCCTAATTTCATAAATCCACTAACATCTGCTCCAGTAATTAAAGGTATCTCAGATTGATCTATTACTCTAATCTTTGCATCTAATGATGGTTTTCTAATAGTACCACCAACTAGTTTATCTCCAACTATTTCACCTAAGAATCTAGCCTTTAAATTAGCTCCATCCATATCATCTACTTCACCTAATATTTTCTTCTCACTATCTTCAAATACTAAGTGTAAGTTCATTAAATTCATTGTAATTTCTGCATTTTCTTGCATTTTAACAGTACAAGAATCATCACTAATATAAGTTATTCTGTCAAACATTAATATCCCCTCTTTACACTAACCTATCATACTATAGATTATACTAATATTTGTATCTTTTTTCAAGGTAAAATAAAAAAAACAAAGTATTAATTTAATACTTTGTAAAATACTACTTATCTAAATAGTCATTTAAATCAAAACTAAACTGTAAAAACCCATTATAATCAACCATACTATTTAGTTCACTAGTATCAAAATGAACCGTTATTTCATAACTATTTTCAAGATATCTATATATTTTTATATCCATACATGGATCCATATAACTAGTTTTATCTTTGATATTGAAAAATGTTTCTCCCGTGAAAAGATAATCTTTAAAATCAATATTTTCTCTCATTGGTATATCTAATAGACTATTCAAAGGATCTTTCATCATAAATTTGAAAGAATAATTATCACTATATACTGCGAATGATAAAGATTCTATATCTTTGTAAATACTTTTACCTTTTTCAAAGTGAGCTGCTTCATGCTTAACTTTTTTTATTATAACTTCTTCATTTGGAAGTTGTTTTATCTTGCCTACTTTAAACACCTATATCACCTATATTAATTCTTCTAGTTTTTCTTTTAATTTTTTATCAGTAACTGTATCAATTACTTTAAGTAGTTTTTCTTTTTTTTCTAATAGTTTTAACTTACTTTCATATTCCTCCAATTTGTCAGTAACAATATGAAGTTGTTTAAAAACAGCATTTCTACTAACATTATAGGTTTCAGCCATTTCACTAAAACTTAGATTATTAAAATAATAATCTTCAAAATATTGTCTTTGTTTTTCTGTTAATAAATTCCCATAAAAATCATACAAATTATTATAATAAATAACTTCTTCCATTTATAACACCCCTATAAATTTTAATATTGAATAAATTACTAAAACTATTCCTGAAATCATATAAAATATCGTTAAACCTTCTTTTCTGAAGATTCTTTCATTATTATAGCCCATTATAAGTAAATCTAATCCAATAAACAAATATAAAAACTTTAGAAACTTTGAACTAACAATTAGGCTAAGTAGTCCAAATATACAGACTATAATAGTTAAAACTATTTGTACATTAATTCCTAAAATATTATACTCATTAATTTTACTTTTCTTTTTATTTTTCTTTTCCATTTACATCATATCCTTAAACAAACCATATATATATTTTTCAATATCAAATGTTTGCAAATCATCTTTAGTTTCACCCAAACCAATGTATTTTACTGGTATTCCAACACTTTCTTTAATAGCTAGAACTATACCACCCTTAGCAGTACCATCTAATTTAGTTAAAACTATACCTGTAATATTAGTTATTTCTTTAAAAGCATTAGCTTGACTAATACCATTTTGCCCAGTAGTAGCATCTAATACAAGTAATGTTTCACTTGCTCCACCTTCAATTAAATTATCAATGACTTTATTCATCTTTTCTAATTCTTTCATTAGATTAACTTTATTCTGCAATCTACCAGCAGTATCAATTAAAACAATATCATAATCCTCTTCTTTAGCCATAGTTATTCCATCATATACTACACTAGCAGGATCGCTTCCTTCTTTTCCAAAAAAGCCTACTCCTACTCTTTCACTCCATTCACGAAGTTGTTCAACAGCGCCTGCTCTAAATGTATCTGCTCCTACCATTAGGACTTTCTTTCCTTCATCTTTCAATTTATTAGCAATCTTCGCAATAGTAGTGGTTTTACCTACTCCATTAACTCCAATAAATAAGATAACTGTAGGACCATTTTCATTATAATTGATTTTATTGCTTAACACTTCGTCATTAACGTAGATAATAAACAATTCATCGACAATTATCTCTTTTAATTCATTAGGATCCTCAATATTTTCAGATTTAACTCTATCTTTTAATCTGTCCATGAAATCCATTACAGTATTAACTCCAATATCAGCCATAATTAGTATTTCTTCTAATTCTTCAAAATACTCTTCGGTAACTTTGTTATACTTGTTAGTTAAATTAGCTAATTTAGAAACAAACCCTTGACGAGATTTAGTAAGACCTTTTTCATATATCTTAACTGATTTCTTTTCTTCTTCTTTTTTATCTTTCTTTTTAAATAATTTCTTCTCTTTTTTCTCAGGTTTTTCTTCTTTTACTTCAAGAGTTGGCTCTTCTTGATCTATCGCAAGAGGATTAAGTCCATCAACTGGTTCTTCTTCTATCTCTTTTTCTTCTGCTAATTCTTCTTCAATTTCTTCTGATTCTTCAGCAGATTCTTCTTTTAATTCTTCTTGTTCTCCATCAACTAATTTTTCCTCTTCGTCATATGATTTAAACATATTTTTTATTTTGTTAAATAAACCCATTGTAATCACCTATATGTATTATAACAAAGAGTTTTATAAAATAAAAGAATTGCCTAAGCAATTCTATTGTTTATTTAATTCATAAGTTTTTGTTTCAAAGCTTCCTTCTTCTTTTGGTACAATATAAGTACCTGTAATTTTCGAGCAATCATTTTCTATTGAGTATGCATCAGTTACTATATTATTTTCTTCTCCACTTGAATTAGTAGAAGTTACATTACGCAATAAAATTAATGTACCGTTTTTAATCACGTAATCTCCTTTATCTGTACTAGTATTTTCGCCGTACTTTAATTCATATTTATATTTTCCTTTATCAGATAAAGTAATTGTATATTCTACAGTAACATCTTGTCCAGACACATCCTTTTCTGTTTCGCCTTTTCCTTTGTAAGTTCCAGAGCAAGTAACAGTTCCTGTTTCAGAATCCCTTGTTACTGTATTTTGACTATGACTTCCAGTTTTATCAATTACTATAAACACAAGTTCTCCTATTAAAGCTAAACACACTAGTATAAACGGTATTAACAATCCATTTTTCTTCTTTTCTTCCATATTATCCTCCACTATGTTTACACTATACCACATTTGTTTTTTTTGTACAACAATTTACAAAACAAAAATTTTATAGTATAATTTCATAGTTAGTTCTTTACAAAATTAAAAGAAAGGAGATTTTATGAATAACAATAAAACCAATGGAACAAAGATTATTGTTTTAGGCGGTTTAGGAGAAGTTGGAAAAAATATGTATTGTGTAATGCATAATGATGCCATCGTTATTATTGATGCCGGTGTAAGTTTTCCAGAAAGCGAACTTATGGGAGTAGATTATGTTCTACCTGATTTTACTTTCTTAAAAGAAAACGAAGATAAAATTAAAGCTTTATTAATTACTCATGGTCATGAAGATCATATTGGTGGAATACCATTTTTACTACAAAGTATTAATATTCCAGCTATTTATGCGCCTAATCACGCTAAAGAATTAATCTCAGTTAAATTGCAAGATAAAAATATTAGATATGATAATTTAAATGTTTATACTGATAAAACTAAATTAAAATTTAAAGATATAGAGGTAGAATTCTTTAAAATAACTCACTCAATACCTGATTCTCATGGTATTAGTATTAAAACACCTGATGGTAGGATTGTAACTACTGGAGATTATAAATTTGACTTAACTCCTATTGGACCTATGGCCGATTTATATAAAATGGCTTCTTTAGGTGAAGAAGGAGTAGATGTTTTAATAGGAGACTCTACTAATGCTTTAAATGAAGGCTTCTCTACTAGTGAATCTGCAGTAGATGAAACTCTAAATGAAATGTTTGAAAAATGTAAAAACAGTAGAATATTGATTGCTACTTTTGCTTCAAATATTTATCGTGTTAAACATATCTTTGAAACATGTTCTAAATATAATAGAAAGATATGTATCTTTGGTAGAAGTATGGAAAATAATATTAATATTTCTTTAAACGGAGGATATATTGATCATAAAGAACTATTAGTTTCTCCTGAAGAAGCAAATAATATGAAACCAAATGAAGTAGTAATTCTATGTACTGGTAGTCAAGGAGAACCGCTAGCTGCTCTTTCTAGAATAGCTAATGGTACTCATAAACAAATTAAATTAAGACCAGATGATGTAGTAATATTCTCATCTTCTGCTATTCCAGGAAATGCATTAAGTATTTCTAAAACTATTAATAAATTATATTTACAAGGTGTTAAAGTATATACTAATAATGTATTACAAGATCTTCATACATCAGGACATGCTAATGAAGAAGAAATTAAATTAATGATTAGATTAATCAAACCTAAGTATTTAATGCCATTCCACGGAGATTACAGAATGCTTAAAAAACAAGCTAATATAGGAATTAGTTGTGGTATTCCTAAAGAAAATACATTTATCTTGAAAAACGGGGATACTCTAAACTTAAACAATCATGTATTAACTAGAGGTGAAAGTAAACCTGGAGCTGATGTCTATGTCGATGGTAATAGAATTGGTGAGATTGGTGGAGCTGTCTTAAAAGACAGAAAGATAATGTCTAAGGATGGAATACTTGTTGTTATAGTAAATGTTGATATGAAAAAGAGAGAATTATTGATAACTCCAAACATAACTACAAGAGGTTTTGTTTTGGTTAATGAAAATGAAGAACTAATACATAAAATAGAAGCTAAAGCAGAAGAAACTGTTTTAAATTCATTAGCTAATCCAAGATCAACCTTTGCTATTATGAAAACAGATCTAACCGAAGCATTATATCCATACATAAATACATTAACAGGAAGAAAGCCAATTATTCTTCCAGTAATATTAGATATTAAAAGAGAACAATAGTTCTCTTTTTTATATTCTTAAATAATAATTATTATTTATTAATAACTTAGTATTTTCATAATCAAAGTTAAAGAATAACAATATATAAAAATAAAAATATCTTTCTTTAGTGTTATCAACATTAAATAGTAATTTATATTGTTCCCAAGTAATATTCTCTAATCTAGGGGAAAATACTGGAAACATTAAATAAAACTTCTCCATTAACCAAATATTTTCTCTAGTAAACATCGAACTATTACCAAACAAATAAGAATAATAAGTAGAACACTTCCCTACTATATTTAAATAATTAGACCTATTCTCATAAACAATTTTACCTATATTCCAAAATAATAGTAGCTTATTAGCATTATCACCTCCTATTATATTATTCGATAAAAAAAGAGTTATACAAGAATATAACTCTTATTGTTCATTATAATTGTAGTTTTCATAAGTATCAGTCTGATTTTCATGATAATCATCTTTCTTATCTGGTTTTAACCAAAAGAATAATAGTATAAGAGGAATTGCTAATATTATGAAGGCTATACCTACTATATTTCTAGTTATTCTCATCCATTTCTTATTTGCATATTTTTTAGTTAATATTAGAAAGACTATGAAAGCTATTAAGCAACCTAAATCAGCTAAAACTAGCATTAGTAATATCAAAAAAATCGCATTTATTACTAATAATCCCATAAACGCCATATTATTTACTCCTATTTTTAATATTCATAATTATATTATACCACAAAAAAAGAAGCTTATTTAGCTTCTTCTAATGCTCTTGTTTCACGAATAACTGTGATTTTGATTGTTCCTGGATATTTCATATTTTCTTCAATCTTTTCTTTTACTTCACGAGCTATTCTGTGTGCTTCTAAGTCATCTACTTCTTCTGGTTTAACAACTACACGTAATTCTCTACCAGCTTGAACAGCATATGTCTTATCTACACCTTTGATTTCATTACCAATCTCTTCTAATTGAGAAAGTCTATTAATATAGTTTTCTAACGAATCATTACGAGCTCCTGGTCGTGATGCACTTAAAGCATCAGCGATAGCTACGATTGAAGAAATAACTGATGTAGCAGCAGTATCACCATGGTGAGAAGCAATTGCATTGATTACTACTTGATTCTCATGATATTTCTTAGCAATATCTACACCAATATCTACATGGCTACCTTCTACTTCATGGTCTATCGCTTTACCAATATCATGTAATAAACCAGCACGTTTTGCTAAAGCTACATTTTCTCCCATTTCTCCAGCAATTATTCCAGATAATTCAGCTACTTCTTTAGAATGTTGTAGAGCATTTTGCCCATAACTAGTTCTAAAATGTAACTTACCAATAGTTTCAATTAACTCTGGATCAAACTTTGTAAGACCTAATTCAAAAGTAGTATTTTTACCAAATTCAATAATCTTTTGTTTCATATCTTTACAAGTCTTATCATATAATTCTTCAATACGAGTTGGATGGATTCTTCCATCTTTTATTAAACTTTCTAGAGTTACTCTAGCAATTTCTCTTCTTAGTGGATCAAAGCTAGATAATACTACTGCTTCTGGAGTATCATCAATGATTAAATCTACTCCTGTGATAGCTTCAATAGTACGAATATTTCTACCTTCTCTTCCAATAATTCTACCTTTCATTTCATCGTTAGGTAGATCAACAACAGTAACAGTCTGATCACTTGCAATATCAGCTGCATACTTTTGCATTGATGTAACGATTAATTCACGAGCTTTACTATCAGCCGTTAGCTTAGCCTCATTCTCAGCCTCACGAATATACTCAGATATCTCTTTAGTCATATTTTCTTTAACCATGCTCATTACTTCTTCACGAGCTTTAGCTTTACTATAACCAGATATCTTTTCAAGTTTTTCTAATTGTTCTTTTTTGATTTCCTCCACTTTACTTTTTTCATTTTGGATTTCTTCTTGTTTTTCAGATAGTTTATCTTCACGCTCTTCTAGTGCAGATTCACGCTTTTGAAACATTTCATCACGTTTATCCATACTAGATTCACGTTGTAATAATCTGTTTTCACTTTCCTTAAGTTCATCTTTCTTTTCTTTGATTTCTTTATCCAAATCCATTTTTATTTTATGAGCTTCTTCTTTTTGCTCAATTGCTGCATCTCTTTTTAATTTTTCAATTTCTTTCTTAGCGGAATTTATCATTGCCTCAGCTTTCTTTGAAGCAACATTTCCACTCAATGAATTAACAATTAACGAGATTACAAAGCCTACTACAAGGCCTATAACTACAAGTAAAATGGAGATTGCTATACTATTCATAAATACCTCCATCTAGACCAGATGTATCAATCTAATCTACCTCTATTTTAGTGGCATTTTATGCCCTTGTCAAGTGAAAGGAAAGAGCCTATTTTTAATAGAAATTTAGTTATACCAATAAAAAAAGACCATCTAAATGGTCTAAATTTTTTATTTATTAATTTCACATGCTACTGGTGCCTTTACTATTCTAGTAGTACCACTACTAGTTAAATCACTTAATCTTCTCTCATCCCAAAAGGCATTACTTCCTGGAGCAATATTTAATGCTTGACTAGTTCCAACACTCGTTAATTCATAAAAATGCTTACGATTATCTGATTTTGATCCATCTCGTTTAGAATTATACATACTTGTCTCACTAACTATTTTTATTGCTTGACCAGAATTATTAAACTGTCCAAATCCTCTTCCTTCTGCATCTGCAAAGACTAAACCATATTCATATTTTGTTTTATTATCTTCAGTAAGATGTTTATAGATATAAACCTGTCCTGAAACATCTCCGTTTTTCCATGGTGTTTTTCCACCAAAAGTTGTTAATTTAGTTGCTGAATCGCCGTTTGCCGTGGTAAATGAATAGTAATATATTCCCGGTTCTGCATCATTTATAGGAACTCCACAATTCAACTCATTAGCAAGTACAGTATTTTTAACTTCTCTTACATACATTATGGCTGTATCTTTAAATGTATCCAATCTACTTTTTTCAATACTGCTAGCAGGACCAAATGCAAATGAAAATATCCCAAAGAATGATAGTAATACTAAAAGAACAGGTAATAATACAATAACAAGTATTATATAATTAATCTTTCCTGCTGCACGACATTTTTTTATTCTTTCTTCTTCGTTGCTAGTACTTCTCAAAATTCTCTCTATATCTGTACTGGCTTTTTCGATACGTAATCTAGAAAAGTTTTGTGCATAAATAACAGATATAGCTATATTAGTAACTAATGGTATTAAAATTATTAATATTGATCTAGATCCAGATAATGCTATTACTTTAATTACAATGTTTGCAACAACACCAGAAACTACTAAGACTATAAACATTTTTATAGCTGCTTCATATAATTTATAAATAAGTAACCACCAAAAGCTAAATAAAAATGTACCAATCGAAAAATTTGATTTCGCAACATCTGTGTATCTGTGATTAAAATAAGCATTAAGGTATTTATCATAATCAATAGTTTCTTTTACTACTGGTTCTACACTTTGTACTGGTTGAGGTACAGTTGGAGATTGTACTTGGCCTCCATTTAATTGTTCCCCACAATTAGTGCAAAATTGGGCCCCAGCTGCTATAGGTGCGTTACATTTAGGACATGCATTAGTTGATACTTGAGGCTGTTTTGTTTGAATACCACTGAATTGTGTACCACAATATATACAAAACTGTGATCCTTCTCTAACATTCATTTGACAATTAGGACATTGCATACTATCACCAATTATATTATATCAAAAAACAAAACTTACTTTTACCAAAATAAGTCTTGTTTTTCTTTTTTACGTAAAATACTTACTAATAGTAGTATAGTCATTATATTCAATTTTTTTATCGCCGATAGCCATGTAATTATCTCTTCCTTTGCCTAATATTAATACTACATCACCTTTTTCAGCTATATCGAAAGCATAATGAATAGCTTCCTCTCGATCAATGATTCTAATATAATCTTTTTCATCTTCTACCATTTGATCAATTATCTCATCAACACTTTCTTTTCGAGGATCATCCATTGTAAATATTGAAATATCACTATTATCAATAACCATTTTACCAATAATAGGTCTCTTTTCCTTTTCTCTTCCACCAGCACATCCAGTTACTGTAATAATTCTATTATAATTATACTCTTTGAAATCAGTTAAGATACTTCTAATACCATTAATTGTATGGGCATAGTCTAATACAATATCAAAATCTTGTCCAAAATCTAAAAACTCACATCTACCACTAATTGGCTTTATATTTTTAATTCGTTCTATAATCGTTTCCTCATTTATTCCATAAAGTAGACAAGTAACAAAAGCAAGAACTACATTATAAACATTATATTTTCCTTTTAAAGGACTATTAATTATATATTTATTTTTTTTATTTATAACTGTTATTTTAGTCAAATTATCGTATTTAACATCCTTAATAATAAAATCATTATTAGTATTAAAACCAAAAGTATATTTATTATTATGTTTTATATTATGTAAATTATCATCATCACCATTAACAATAACGATCCCATCTTCTTTTAAATAATCTAATAATTTAAGCTTACAATTCAAATAATTATTAAAAGTTTTATGAACATTCAAATGATCTCCTGTTACATTAGTAAAAGCTATTATATCAAACTTAAAGCCATCTACTCTATTATGCAATAACGCTTCACTTGAAACTTCCATAGAAACAGTATTTAATTTAGCTTTTTTTACTAAGCTTAAATCTTTATATAATTCAGAAATACAAGGAGTAGTATTACTAGTAGAAATAGTTTTATCTTCAATAGTTAATCCATTAGTACCAAGATAAGCACAATCTTTTATTAATTCTTTTATTAATGTAGTCGTAGTTGTCTTACCATCAGTTCCAGTAACACCTATTAATTTGAACTCATCAATATCTATGTCATAAAACTTTAAACATAATTGTCTATAACACTCATCTAAATTATCCACAATTTTATGTGGAATATTACAAGATACTTCTCTATCAGCAACTAAAAATACACATCCATTTTTAATGGCATCATCAATATAATCATAATGATCAACATTATATCCTTTAGTAGCTACGAAAATATAACCATCTTTTACTAATCTTGAATCATCAGTAATTCCCTTTATATTTATATCTAAATCTGTCTCTAATAGTTTATTAATCTTCATAATATCACCTACTAAAAATATATGCATAGTCAGATTATATCATATAAAAAAAGAAAAATATTTTATTTTTCTTTTTTCTCTTCTTTACTATTAGAGATTGTAACATCATAATACTCTCTAACTTTTTCTTCTAATTCAGAGCATAATTCTGGTGTATCTTTTAATAATAATTTAACATTTTCTTTTCCTTGCCCTAGTTTCTCTCCATTGTATGAATACCAAGCACCGGTTTTATCAAGAATACCTGCTTCACTAGCTAAGTCTATTACTTCTCCTTCTCTACTTACTCCTTCTCCATACATGATATCTACTACACATGATTTAAATGGTGGAGCCACCTTGTTTTTAACAACTTTAACACTTGTCTTGTTACCAACTACTCCATCACCCATTTTTAATTGTTCACTTCTTCTAATTTCTAATCTAACACTTGAATAGAATTTAAGTGCTCTACCACCAGTAGTAGTTTCAGGATTACCAAACATTACCCCTACTTTTTCTCTTAATTGATTAATAAAAATTACTGTAGTATTAGTCTTACTAATTGTACCATTTAGTTTTCTTAATGCTTGTGACATTAATCTAGCTTGTAATCCAACGTGAGAATCACCCATTTCACCATCTATTTCAGCTTGTGGAACCAAAGCAGCAACTGAGTCAATTACAACTATACTAATAGCTTCACTTCTAACCAAAGCATCACATATTTCTAATGCTTGTTCGCCTGTATCTGGTTGAGAAAGTAATAAGTCATCTATATTAACTCCTAATCTCTCTGCATAAACAGGATCTAATGCATGTTCTGCATCAATAAAAGCGGCTCTACCACCTAGTTTTTGATGTTCAGCAATTGCATGTAGTGCAAAAGTAGTTTTACCACTAGATTCTGGTCCATATATTTCAATAATTCTACCTTTAGGATAACCACCTACACCTAAAGCAATATCAAGTGATAGAACACCACTAGATACTACATCAACTTTCATGTGTTTATTTTCTCCTAATTTCATTATTGAGCCTTTACCAAATTGTTTTTCAATATCATTTAATACTTGTTCTAAAGCTTTATCCTTATCTTTAGAATTATCTTTATTTACAGCCATTTATTTTCCTCCTTGTAAATAACTTACAAATTAATTGTATAATACATTTTTCTAAATTGCAATACTTTTTCGAACAATTGTTTTATAATTTTACACTTATTATTTTTCTTAAAAAATTAAAAACCTCTAAAAGAAAAGAGGTTTTTCAATTAATTATTAATCTAAATTTTAATTATTCACTTTTTCCAAAAAGTAATGCTTTATTTATAACATAATATTCTATAGCACTTACTACTGATAAGATACATGCTAAGTATAATAATCCATAGGCTACATTAATATTTAAAAATTCAAATGGAATATTATAGAAGAAAACTAAACAGATTCCTACCATCATACATGCAGTCTTATATTTACCTGATTTAATAGCTGCTTGTACTTTACCCTTACTAGCAGCTTGCATCTTAATAGCATCTACTACAATATCTCTTGTTACATAAATAACAGGAACTATAGTTGGTATAAATCCATTAGCTGCTAATACTATTAATACTGGATTTACTAATACTTTATCTGCTATAGCATCTAACATTTTACCTAGATCTGTTACTTGATTATTCTTACGAGCAAGATATCCATCTAAGAAATCTGTTAAACTAGCAATAATAAATATTACTCCGGCAATTATATAATTTGTTTGAACTAATACACCATTAACATTATACTTTGGAAAATTAAATCCAATTAGGGAAAATAAAGCATCCCATAGTAATAATAATATAAATACTGTTAATATTAATCTAACAACAGTTATTTTAGTTGGCAAATTCATAACTAATCTCCTCTCTACATGACTGTAATTCATTAATTCTTTCTGGCTTTTTGTATACACTACTAATTATTATATAGATAACTACAAAAAGTACTAAGACTCCAACTAATACATATACAAATGGCCATAAATTAATCTTTTCTTTATATTCCTTAGTATATGGAGATTTCACTTTTTTATGTTCAGCTTCTTGTTCTTCCTTTTTCTTTTGAGCAGCTAATATATCCTCTAAAGAAATTTTTGAAGTGTGTTGAAATAAAAAATTATTAAACTCATCCATAACTTTATCTGGATTTAAGCCCAAATACTTTGCATATACTCTAATTGATTCTTTTAATTCATACACATCTTTAAAAGCTTTTACATTTCCACTTTCTATATTTTCAAGATGTGATGTAGAGAATTCAAGATCTTCACAAGCTTCAGTAATACTTACTCCATTACCAACTCGTGTTCGTTTTAAATACTCTCCTAACTCTTTCATGCAACACCTCTTTTTTAAAACAAATAATATAAATAAGCCACGTTCTGTACCCTTTCGGGCGACAAACATTTATCTACTAATAAATTAGTTTCTAACTCCGTTCAATTCCTTTGTTAGAACTCCCCTACCAAATTTGGGTTTCTCACTCGCGGGGTTTACCACGTTTCACTCTTTCCTTTCGAAAAGTATCGTCACTGCGGCACTTTACGGATTATTCCATATCAAAGACTTAGGAATAATATCCGCCGTTAACCTACAAGTAGGCTACCTCAGGTTATCCCTGAGCACGAACACTACAATCATCGCAGATTGTGTGAGCATGGACTTTCCTCAAGAGTCTCTAGGACTCCAGCGTTTGTCTATATATTAATTGTCTTTATTCATCATCATTTTTTCTTGAACCATATACCATTTTTTCTAATTGTGAAAGTCTACGCATAACATCTACATTAGTTACTTCACCATTAGAACTATTATTAGAAGCTACTTCTACACTTAATTTAGAATTACGTAGTTCTTGTTTTAACTGCATAATTTCAGCTAATAAGTCTGCTTTCTCCTTTTCAAGATTATTAATAATTTCAAGAAATTGTTCATAATCCCCTATGATATCATCTAAAAATTGATCAACTTCTTTTAAACGATATCCTCTAGTGTCTATCTTAAAACTCTTTTCTAAGATATCCTGAGGCATAAGTTTTATCTTATTTTGATACATAATTATCACCAATCCCTTATACTAGTATTATGTCATTTCTTAGGTTTTTTGTCAATTACTAACCCATTTCTTAAGGATTGTACTTCTACTTCTATACCTACTATTTTAACTTCTTTAATCATTTTATTAATTATCTTATTAATTTCTATATAATTCATATAATCACCTACGTTATAATAATACATATATTTTCAAAAATCATAAATACGACAAAAAAAGAAGAGAAACTACATATAATTTATGGAAAAAATTAAAATAATATAGTATAATCGATTATAGGTGATGTGATGAACTATCCTGGTGGTATAAAAAAAGATAATAATTCTAATCCTGTCTTAAAACAAATAAATCATAGGAATAGAGGTATGTCTTTAGAGGCTGATTTAAATATAACAAATGAGTACTATCGTGACATTGATAAAGCCTATATTTATAAAAAGCCTACACCAATAAAAGTTACTAAAGTAGATTATCCATCACGTGATAAAACAGTTATTAAAGAAGCTTTTTATACAATACCATCAACTACTGATTATAATGGAATATATAAAGGGAAATATATTGACTTTGAGGCTAAGGAGACAAAAAGTAAAACATCTTTTTCTCTTAATAATATCCATAATCATCAAATTGAACATTTAAAAAATATCGAAAGACATGGTGGTATAGCTTTTCTAATAGTTAGATTTACTACTTTAAATAATACATATTTATTATTTATCAAAGATTTAGTAAGTTTTATTGATAATGAAACTAGAAAATCTATTCCATTAGAGTATTTTGAAAAAAACGCTTATTTAATAAAAGATAATTATAAGCCAAGAGTTGATTATTTAAAAATAATTGATGACTTAATTGGAGGTATATAAATGGCACAAAAAAAGGTAAAAAGAAGAAGTCAAGTTAAGACTAGTAAAAAATCAAGTAATGCTACACGTCCAGTTAATAGTGTAGGAAGAAGAACTACTAAAATAAAAAAGAAAAGTAGTAATACTGGTAAGATAGCTTTAGGGTTGGCAATTGTAGCTTTATTATTAGCTTGCTATATGGCACTAGGTTTTATTGCTACAGCATTATTTGCTGTAATTATTGGTATTCTAATATGTGTATGGGTTTTAATTTATAGAATTCCAGGAAATAGAAAAACTAAGAAAATATTAAATATTTTATTAATACTATTCCTAATTTGTGGAATTATCGGTTTAACAGCATTTAGTTTATTTATTGCATATATCAAAGTAAATGCTGATCCTAAGTTTGAAAAAGGTAAATTAAACACTGCTGAAATAACTAGAATTTATGATAAAGATGGAGCTGAAATAGCTAAACTAGGTTCTGAAAAGAGAGAAAAAGTAACTTATGATGAATTACCTGAAGTATTAGTAGATGCTATTATAGCTACTGAAGATTCAAGATTCTTTCAACATAATGGATTAGATGCACCTCGTTTCTTTAAAGCGACAGTTGGTCAATTAACTGGTAATTCTAATGCTGGTGGAGCTTCTACATTATCAATGCAAGTTGTTAAGAATAGTTTCACTGATAAGTATGGTCAAAAAACTTCTGGTGTTACTGGTATTATTCGTAAATTTGAAGATGTTTACTTAGCTGTATTTAGATTAGAAAAAGAATATACTAAGGAACAAATAATTGAATATTATGTTAATAATCACTTCTTAGGTGGAAATATCTATGGAGTTGAGGAAGCTGCTAATGCTTATTTTGGAAAAAGCGTTGGTGAATTAAACTTAAGTGAAGCAGCAATAATAGCTGGTATGTTTAAATCACCTAATTTCTATAGACCTACTGCTAATCCAAAGAATGCTACAGCTAGAAGACAAACTGTTTTATATCTAATGAAGAGAGCTGGTTATATCACTGCTGAAGAAGAAAAAGTTGCTAATGCTATTCCAGTAGAATCATTAACTGCTGAAGTTAATACTTCTGTAGAAAATAAATATCAAGGATATATAGATACAGTTGTAGAAGAAGTTCAAGATAAATATGGAGTTAATCCTTATACTACTCCATTACTTGTATATACTAATTTAGATAAAGCTAGACAAAATGCAGTAAATGCTGTATTAGCTGGTGAAACATATAGTTGGATTGATGATAGAGTTCAAACTGGTGTAGCTGTTATTGAATCTGAAACAGGAAAAGTATTAGCTATAGGTAATGGTCGTAATATTAATTCTAGAAATAATAGCACTGCTTCACAATTTAACTATGCTACTCAGATTAAAAGACAACCTGGAAGTACTGCTAAACCATTATTTGATTATGGCCCTGGAATAGAATATAATAACTGGTCTACTGGTCATCCATTTAATGACGCTCCATATACATATTCAAATGGAGTATCTATAAAGAACTGGGATGGTGGATACTTTGGTAATATTACTTTAAGAAGAGCTTTATCTGCTTCTCGTAATATTCCTGCACTTAAAGCTTTCCAACAAGTTAAAAATGAAAAGATTAAAGAGTTTGTTACTGGTTTAGGTATAATTCCTGAGTTATGTCCTAGTGGTTACATATATAATAAAGATAAAGATAATTGTTATAACAAAGATAATACAAGTGATGTTAAAGATACTATTGCATTACATGAAGCTCATTCAATTGGAGCATTTACTGGTGTATCACCAATTCAAATGGCTGGTGCTTATGCTGCATTCTCAAACGGTGGTTACTATAATGAACCATATTCTGTTAATAAAATAGTATTTAGACAAACAGGTAAAACAGTAGAACATAAAGAGAATAAAAGACAAGTTATGTCTGATGCAACTGCTTTCATGATATCTAGCGTTTTACAAGATGTTTCATTAACTGGTGGTACTCCTCGTAATGTAGCTTGTAAAACTGGTACTACTAACTTTGATGAAAACACTATGAATAGATATAATATGCCTAGTGATGCAATTCGTGATTCATGGGTTATCGGTTATTCAACTAAGACAACTATTGGTATGTGGTATGGATATGATGACTTCACAAAAGAATCTATTGCTCAAGGATATGTATTACATAATATACCAGCAACTATTCAAAAGGATAGATTATTCAATGCCTTAGTTGCTTCTGGTGCTATGGAAGGAAACAGAGAAGAATTTAAACAACCTGCTAGTGTTGTTAGAATATCAATTGCTCCCGGAACTAATCCTCCTAAATTAGCAGCTCCAGGAGGACCTGCAATTAGTGAGTTCTTTAAGAAGGGAACTGAACCAACTGAATACGATACTGCAAGTTATAGAATTCCTGCTCCAGGAAACTTAAATGTAAGCGAAGCTGGTGGTGGTAAGGTAACATTATCATGGTCTCCGGTTTCACCATTAGATACTGGTGATGATCATGGAAAATTTGGTTATAATATCTACAAAGATGATGTATTGATTACATGGACAGATAAGACATCGTATACGTTTGCTCCTAGTAGTCCATATGGTACATATAAAGTTATCGGTACTTATAAATCATATAATGATATTCAAAGTGCAGCAGCAATATTTACTTTAAATGAACCTATTATAGTAATCGATGAAGATCCTGATCCAGAACCTGAAACACCAGATCCACCTACACAACCAGATTCGGGTGGTAATGTACAAACGCCATAATAAAAGAAGAATTAAATATTCTTCTTTTTTTCTTTACAAATATCTATTAATCTGCAATTACTGCATTCTGGTTTAATAGCTTTACAATGATATCTACCAAATAAAACTAATTGTAAGTGAAGTTTTGCCCATTTATCTTTAGAGAACTTCTTCATTAATTTATTCTCTATTTTTAAAACATCATCATTTTTATTAGCTAATCCCAATCTCTTAGATACTCTTTCTACATGTGTATCTACTGCTATAGCTGGCTCATTATAATACTCACTTAAAAACACATTTGCTGTTTTTCTACCTACTCCAGAAAGCTCTATTAATTTATCTCTATCTCTAGGAACAATACTATTATACTTATCTACTAATATAGTAGCTATATTCTTGATATAAGCAGCTTTTTTATGTTGAGACCCTACTGGTCTAACAATAGTCTCTAAATCGCTTAAATCAGCTTCTTTTAAGTCATTTAGAGTAGGATACTTATCAAGTATAATCGGCATAACCGTATTTACTCTTTTATCTGTGGATTGAGCACTTAAAACAACAGCTATTAATAATTCATAATCAGTATGATAAATAAGTTCACATTCAGGATTAGGAAATAAATAATCCAAATAATCTTCTATTACTTTAGTCTTCATCAAACCAATTCCAATCCATTATATCCATATCTATATCTTCTTTATCATCTTTCTTTTTATTTCTTTTCTTTCTTCTCTCTTCAACATCTTCTACTGTTTTAACCCCATCTTTACCCCATTCATATAGAATCTTATCAATATATTTCAAATTAAATACACCATTAAAAACTGCTTCTTTTAAGGCTTCTTTTATTAAATCTTCACTAATATTACTCTCTAACCAAGCATTTATTATTTCTATTTCAATAGTACCGATAGTTCTACCAAATTCTTTTTGAATCAACTCATAAATATCAGATTCTTTTCTCTGTTCTTTATCATTAACATTTTCCATTACTAATAAAGTTAATTTATTATAAAAACCATCTAATATAACTTGTTCTTCCATTAAACCTTTTTCAGTCTTAATAGTATCTATACTTATTAATCCTTTATCTGATAAAGTTCCAATATAATTCATAATCTCTTTAGAATTTAAATTTAAATCTTCAGCAAATTTATTAGGATCAAATAAGCATTTATCACCTAAATTATATAAGTACATAAGAAAAACGAATTCATCTAAATTAATTTTTAAATCCTTATACTTCTGAAGTAAATATATTGGTATTGTTATATTACCTTTCTTTATTATATCTATTAATTTTGAGTTATTCATCAAATCATCTCCATTAATGACTATATAATAGCACACTTAAATATAAAATACAAAAAAGGAATCATAGATTCCTTAGTCATCAAGATCATCATCATCGTCATCATCATCATCAGTATTAATTGATTCATATAAATCATCAATAGATGAGTCTTTTTTACTAGTATCATTAGACCCATTAATTGAATTATATAAATCTTCTACTGAAGAATCAGTTTCTTTATTATCCTCAGGTAATTCATTAATTGAATTATATAGGTTTTGTACTGAAACTGCTTGAGTTCCTTCATTAATATCTGTTTTTGGTGATTCAACTTTAGGTTCTTCTGGAACACTAAACATATCTTGAATTGCAGAACTTTTACTTTTATTCTTATTTTTCTTATTGTCATTAGATACATCTATACTATGAGATATATCTGTTTCATTATTATGACTATTATAGAAACTATCTAAATCAATTGGTTTATTAGCTTCACTGTTACTATTATTATCATCATTATTGTCTATTACTTGGTTTTTAACAGGTCTCGCTCTTCTAACACTTCTCTTTGGTAATTTCTTTAGAAGATTAATAAGTCCTGAAAGAACAATTAAAACTACAATAATAATCGCAGCAATAATAATTATTTTCATATCAATCAATGATTTAAGTTCTGGAAATAAAGACTTCTTTGTTTCTACATCAACACCTTGATTAATTTCATCCATAGTTAAACCACTATATTTAGTATATCCACCTATTTGGCAATATCTGTTTTCATCTCTTACAGCTATAAATCTAACATCTTTTGGAGTTTTACCTTCTACAAAATAGCGACTAGTAACATTTATAGTAAAAGCTACTACTTGATTAGCACTGACTTTAAATCCAGAATATTCACTGCTTACATCTTTATCAGAACAATATGTAAGGTATCCGATATTCCTTTGTTCAGCATCGAATAACAATACATTTATACTAACTGCTGTTCTACTCAATGTATTATTTTGAATAGCTTCAAATTTTATAGTAGCATTACCTTTAGCATCTACCGCCGAATTATAGAAAAAGTTTTTATATTCAAACTTATCAGTATCAACAGTAGCCATCGTATCAACTGGTATCAATGTATTTACTTGATAATCATCCGCATATACATTAATAATTCCAGTAAAGAATAATGTTACTACAAATAAAAGATAATATATCTTTTTCATAGCACACCACCTAATTAGTATTTTTTACGAATATATTCACAAATCTCCTCTTTATTATTCACAAGTTTTCCGTAAAGAATTGCTTCTTCTATATCATCATATATTTCCTTTAAATATTTTCCTGGAGCTTTATCCAATATTTTCATAATAGTTTCAGAATCTATATCAATATCTTTTTTACTATGAATACTTAATTTAGCATAAGTTTCAGTAATAACTTTGATATCTTCTTTTTTTATTTCTCCCGCTACACTATTAACATATAATCCATATTTATATAAATTAATAGGATTTAATTGGTCTAGTTTAATTGCATAATTAATATCTCTTATAAGTTCTAATTCGTTCTTATTAAATGGATATTTACTAGTTACATCTAAAATACTCCAAATACCAATTAAACTAGATGTATTAGAATCTAAAACTTTACTAAGATTAGGAATTTCCAATTCTTTATCTAACCCTAATTCTAATAATAATTTTATACCATTTTTATAATTTGGACTAGTAAAAATTTTATCTAACTCTTCTTTTTTACGATAATATGACAAATTATGCAATAATTCTTTAGTTTTCTTAATACCATTTATTACATCATCTGATAGTTTAAAATCTAAAATAGTAGCAAATCTAACTGCTCTTAAAATACGTAAAGCATCTTCTTCCAATTTAGCAGAAGCATCCCCTACTGTATTAATAATTTTATTATCAATATCTTTTCTACCATCTAGCATATCAATAATTTTACCTTCTTTATTCATACATAAAGTATTAATAGTAAAGTCTCTTCTAATTAAATCTTCATATAAATTATTAATATACTCTATTTCAACTGGCTTTCTATTATTAATGTAAGTTATCTCTTTTCTAAAAGTAGTAATTTCAAATCTTATTCCTTTATAGATAACTGTTACTGACCCATAATCTTCGCTAGGTAAACAACTATCTTCAAATATCTCTCTAATTTGCTTAGGAGTAGCATTAGTATTAATATCAATATCATTAGATTCTATACCTAATATATAATCTCTAACAAAACCTCCAACGATATAGGCATCATATGAATGATCATTGATTTTTTTTAGTAGTTTTAGAGCTTCAGTAAGCATCTAATCACCCTCCTAATTATATTATACCATATTAGAGCAAAAATAAAAGAACCTCCTAAAGGTTCTTTTTAAACTACTATGAAATTAGTTTACAGATTCTTTTAAAGCAGATCCTGCTTTGAAAGTAACAGCTTTTCTAGCAGCAATTTTAACAGTTTCACCAGTTCTTGGGTTACGTCCCTCACGAGCTGCTCTCTTAGAAACAGCGAATGTTCCGAATCCTACTAGTGGTACTTTATCTCCTTTTGCTAATGCTCCAGTAATAGCAGCAAAAGTAGCATCAATAGCTCTAGCAGAATCAGCTTTAGTTAATCCTGTAGCTGTAGCAACAGCTTCTACTAACTCAACTTTTTTCATAATTATTTACCTCCCTATTTTTAAGCATCATATCGTGCTTACATATTAAAATTATCATATTTTAAATATAAAAGCAACAATTATCACTTAAATTTACTAAGTTTTTGACTAATTTCAGTCAATAAAGCAATAATGTGTCCAATCGCATATAAAACAATACATACAAGTAAACCAACAAACCAAATTGTAATCATCAAAGAAAAGTTAAATTCTGATACTAAACAAGCATCTGAATAGAAATAAGATGTAGTCTCACAAGTAGAAAATAAGTTACCAAATATTATTCCTAAGAAAATACATAGTATAAATACTCCAATCGCAAAACCTTGATAAAAATTCAATTCTTGTTTCTTTACTTCGCTAGTTACTGAGTGAAGTTTAGGAAAATCTTCTTTAGTTTTATTTATCTCTTCAAATAAATCCATTACTTCTTCTCTCCTTTCACTTTAGTTGATTTCTTAGTTGTGGTCGTTTTTTTAGTAGTACTCTTCTTCTTAGTAGTTTTCTTAGGTTCAACAACTTCTTCTTTATCATCTATCTTCTCTTTAACAAACTTAACTGCTGAATCCTTAGTTTCTTTCACTTCTTCTACTACCATATCTTTAACTTCAACTATTTTCTCATCAATATCTGTCTTATCTAAAGCTGCTTGAAGTTTCTCGTCAATATCTGTTTTATCTAATACTTCTTGTACTTTATCATGAGCAGAATCTACTACATTATCAATACTCTTTCTTACTTCATCAAAATTACCTTCATTATCAGAATCTATCTTCTTCTCATCTAAATATTTACGATATAAGAATATATATCTACCAAATAAAATTAAGAATACTGCATCTAATAATGATATAATTATTCCTCTTAATACTGCAGTACTGATTAAATCAACTATTAAACTAAGCATAGTTAATACTAATACTATATAATATTGATTCTCATTAGCTAATTCATTAAATGGAGAATTATTAAGTTTAAATTCATCCCATACTAGAGTTCCTCTAAACATAGTGTGGAATAAGTATACTAATAATACAAAATTAATAGTAAATTCAAGTACTGTATTTAAAGAAAAAGATTGTACTAACGTAATTAAAGATGTTACAGTAGTAAGTCCATATAAGAATATAAGTATTAAGTTTAAATAATTAAAGTACTTCCTACCAAACTTAAACTTTAATAAAATAAAGTATATTAATACAAATAGATATGTACTATTATGATTAATAATACTTCCAAGTAATGTTAAAGAAAAACCATTACTAGTCGCAAAAGATTGACTAAATACAATTATTAATAAAATAGTTATAATTATTAAATTAACTACTTTATTCGCATCATTATACCATTTCTTCATAAAATCACCATCCTAGATAAATTATACCATTATTTACAGAAAATTGTTAGAACAAAATTATTTAAAATTATAAACTATGTTATAATGTTTATGAAGACAAATCATTTATATTATGGTATAATACGCTACGTCGGAGGTGATACTATGAAATTACCTACTGTTGCTTTAGTAGGAAGACCTAATGTTGGTAAATCAACTTTATTTAATAAAATAGTTGGTAAACAAGTATCTATTATTGAAGATATACCAGGAGTAACTAGAGATAGAATATATCAAGAAGCTAATTATAATAATAAAAGATTTTATTTAGTAGATACTGGTGGAATAGATGCGACTAAGCTGGATTTTAATACCGAGATAAAGATGCAAGCTGAAATAGCTATTGAAGAAGCTGACATAGTAGTCTTTATTGTAGATGGAAAAGAAGGTCTTACTACTAATGATTTATTAGTAAGAGATATCTTAAGAAAAAGCGATAAAAAAGTAATTGTTGCGATAAATAAAATGGACGTTAAAGATGCAAAAGATAATTTATATGACTTCTATGAATTAGGATTTGATACTTATATTCCTATTAGTAGTATTCATAATCTTGGATTTGTCGATTTAATGGATACAATTACAATGAATTTTAACGAATCAGAAGAAGTAGAAGATACAAGAATTAAATTTTCTATTATAGGTAGACCTAATGTAGGAAAAAGTTCTTTAATGAATGCTTTATTAAATGAAGAAAGAGTAGTTGTTTCAAATGTAGCTGGTACTACGAGAGATTCAATAGATTCAGTACTAAAGTATCATAATGAAGAATATGTGATGATTGATACTGCTGGTATGAGAAAGAAAGGTAAAGTCTTTGAATCAGTAGAAAAATATAGTTTATTAAGATCATTAAAAGCTATTGATAGAAGTGATATCTGCTTAGTAGTAATTAATGCAGAAGAAGGTATCAAAGAACATGATAAACATATTGCTGGATATGCTATTGAAAAAGGAAAAGGATTAATCTTTGTAGTTAATAAATGGGATACTGTGACTGATACAAATATTCAAGAATTTGAAAAATTAATGAGAGCAGAATTTCAATTTGCTACTTATGCACCTATTGTATTTTTATCAGCACTAACAAAGAAGAGAATTCATACATTAATGCCTGAAATAATAAAAGTAGCTGAAAACATAAAGAAAGAAATAAAGACTAGTATCTTAAATGAAGTAATTACAGATGCTTATCAACTTAATTTACCACCTTCATATAAAGGTAAAAGATTAAAAATATACTTCACTAGTCAGACTGGTATTAATCCTCCTAAATTTACTTTTAGAGTTAATAATAAAGGATTAGTACATTTCTCATATGAAAGATACTTAGAAAATAAAATTAGAGAGAATTTTGATTTTACAGGAACACCAATTGTATTACAATTTAAGAATAGGAGTGGTGATGAATGATAATAGGAAATAATAATATGAATAATAATTCTAATTTTATAAAGAATAATAATCCAATTAGTAATAATTCTAATCATCATAATGTTTTACCAGAAAAGAAAGCTGCTCAAATTAATGCTAATGTAATGGATAAAAATGATATGGCTGATAAATCATTTGCTATGTTACAAGAAAGATATGAAAATGGATTAATATCTCTAGAAGAATTTACTAAACAATGTAATAAACTTAATAAATTAAGACAAAAATAATTATTACAAATAAACTTCCTACATATATTTTAGTAGGAGGTTTTATTTTGAAAGAAAGTTTATTTAATAAGATAGAACAAAAGACTAATATTAATAAAGATACTATTTTAAAATTAGCTGATAAATTACAAAAGAATGATATGAAAGATGAAAAAACTATTAGAGAAATAATTAATGATATTAGTAATTTAACTGGAAAAGAAGTATCTAAAGAAAAAGCCGATAAGATAGTTAATGCTATTAAGAATGATAAAGTTCCTAAAAACTTAGATAAAATGCTATAAAAAGAACAAATATTGTTCTTTTTTTATCTTGTTAACATAAATATTTATTAATAAGGAGAGATTTATGGAAAAATATGAAATTATTAAAAATATAGCTAAACGTAGTGGAGGTGATATCTATCTAGGTGTAGTTGGTGCAGTAAGAACTGGTAAATCTACTTTTATTAAGAGAATGATAGAAACGTTAGTAGTACCTAATATAGAAGATGAGTATGAAAAGAAAAGAGCTTTAGATGAAGTTCCTCAAAGTGCTGCTGGTAAAACTATTATGACTACAGAACCTAAATTCGTTCCTAATAATACAGCTCATATAAAGATAGATGATATAACTTGTAATATTAAATTAATAGATTGTGTAGGATATATGATTAATAATGCTATTGGAGCTAGTGATGAAAATGGACCAAGATTAGTAAAAACACCATGGTATAACGAAGAAATACCATTTGTAGAAGCTGCAGAAATAGGAACAGAAAAGGTAATAAAAGAACACTCTACTATTGGTATTGTAATGACATCAGATGGCTCAATTGGTGATTTTCAAAGAGAAGACTACTTAGATGCTGAAAAACGCGTTATTGAGGAATTAAAGAGTATTGGAAAGCCATATATAGTAGTATTAAACTCAACTCATCCTAATCTACCAGAAACAGAACATATCGCAAGTAATTTAAAAGAACAATATAATGTACCAGTATTACCTATGAATGTAGAAAATATGAATGAAAAAGATATGTATAACATCTTAAGAGAAGCTCTATATGAATTCCCAGTACTAGAAGTAAGAATAAATATGCCAGAATGGATATCTATACTAAATCCAGATAATAAAATAAAGAAGTCTTATATAGAATCAATAAAAGAAAGTGTAATAGATATAGATAAAATAAAAGATGTAGATAAAATAACTGATTTATTATTACAAAATGAATATATAGAAAAATGCTATCTATCAGATGTAGATACTTCTACAGGAATAATTACTGTTAATTTAACTGCTCCTGAAGAATTGTATAATGAAACACTAAAAGAATTGATAAATATCGATGTAAAAAATAAAGCAGACTTACTATCTCTATTTCAAGAATATAATACAGCTAAGAAAGAATATGATCAGATTAAATATGCTTTAAAGATGGTAAAACAAACAGGTTATGGAATAGCTACTCCAGGAATAGAAGATATGAAATTAGATAATCCAGAAATAATAAAACAAGGTCCAAGATATGGAGTAAAATTAAAAGCAGTAGCTCCATCCATTCATATGATAAGAGTAGATGTAGAATCTACCTTTGAACCAATTATTGGTAGTGAAGTCCAATCTAAAGAATTAATAGATTATTTAACTAAGAATGATAATGAAATCTGGAAAAGTGAAATCTTTGGTAGAAGCCTAGACTCCATAGTCCAAGAAGGTATTCAATCAAAAATAAATCTTATGCCAGATAACATAAGATTTAAATTACAAAATACTTTAACTAAAGTAGTAAACAAAGGAAGTAACAATGTTATTACAATAGTTATCTAAGAAGACCAAGTCTTCTTTATTTATTCTACAATATAAGGATTATTCTTACTTCCATCACCACTAGTATATAATGTTCCTGGTTTAAGTGAGATTGCAGGACGTACACCAAGTTCATTATCTACTCGAAGATGATTGCTATAACTACCTGTTGTATTAATGAAGCGTTCAAATGCAACGTAGGTCTCGAAATAGTATGGCGACATCGCCCACCAATATTGTCCCGTTTTTCTAGTATTATTATTATTTGCCAAATATGTCTCAGGAAACGTTAATAATCCCACAGGATATGTTAATTGTGCTTTGGTATTTGCTAAACTAAATTTATCAGTTACATTTATACAACTTAAATCCCTGTTTAACCCCATATTTTTAAACTGCAGATTTGTTGAAATGCTTCCTCCGCTCGAATTCCATCCTCCTAAATTACTTATACTTCTATCATTACAAAATATTGTGTCTTCTAATTTAGAAGTATAGTTTGTCATATTAGATCCATACCAATTATCTATAAATGCTTTAATTGTCGAGCTTGTTTGATTAATGCTGTCGGCACTCAACATATCTGTTAAAACTTGTTCAATTGTTCTTCCATCACTTATTTCTATATAGTAATTATTGTAGTAATAATATCTTACTGTATCGCATATTCCAGATGTATTATTGCATGTGTAATGATGTGTTGAATTGTATGTTGTTGATGTACTAGTTAAAGTATAATTGCCTCCACTATATGTTACTCCTGTTCCAAATAAACTTCCACTTGTTGCGGCACTATTTGCTTTATATTTTATTAATGTATTTGAATTATACATGTATCCTACATAAGCCAAAGAATTACAACTAGTATTGAATGCTGATGTTCCTATTTGCTGATCAGTTCCACTATTATTGCACTGTCCATTACTTGGTTCTCCATTATAAACCATTTTAACTCCACCAGTATCGGTAGTACGAATCGTTTGCCAACAGAAGCCACCAAAAATAACATTATTCATATCTAGAATGGCTGTTCCATTAGCATCATTACTTCCATACCAATAATAGATATCTTTTGATGGTTCTTCCGTGAATGAATCATGATGATTTCCTGTATACTTCTTAGCATATGTTCCTTCATCTGCTGCAGTTTTTAAGATATTATATAAATATGGATGATTTACCTCTATAGCATCATCAGCTTGTCGATATTTAACTGTGAATTGAAATGGTAAACTTTGATTAGTTGCTGG
>JAFWGF010000048.1 GCA_017512495.1 Bacilli bacterium | reverse complement strand
TGTATACTTCTTAGCATATGTTCCTTCATCTGCTGCAGTTTTTAAGATATTATATAAATATGGATGATTTACCTCTATAGCATCATCAGCTTGTCGATATTTAACTGTGAATTGAAATGGTAAACTTTGATTAGTTGCTGGTATTTGATTTAATTCTATGTCATCTCTATATTTTATTCTTACTTTATATGTTTCTGTAGAATTTGCTGCTAGTAATTGATTTATTGCTAAAGGTACCCCATCAGAATAAGATACTGAGTATTCTAAATAATCTGGTAAATTAGTTATTGTTGCTCCATTAAGTTTTGATGTAATAGACTCTATCATTCCATCTATTGTACCTGAGTTAACTGCATCTACAGTAAATTCATAATAATCCCCAGGAACATTTAATACTACTGAATATGTTACTGTAGTCTGAGCACTATTAATAGTTGGAGTAGATGCACTTACTGATCCTTCTTTTACTTGGACATTTGCCCAATGAATATTCCATGTAGGTGCTCCCATATTAGCTGTTCCATTTATATTTAAATTACTTTGAATAAGGGCATATCCTATTCCTAGTATGAGAATTAAATTTACTATGATTGATACTACGCTTTGTTTTTTTCTTCTAGAAAATTTTCTTCTTCTCATACTATCCCTCCTATTATGAACAGTATATCATAATACTATTTTTTTATAAATATTTGTTAACAAAAAAGACCCTTATGGGTCTTTAATTAGTTAAATTACTTAACGATTTCAGTAACTGAACCAGCACCTACAGTTCTTCCACCTTCACGGATAGAGAATTGAGTTCCTTGTTCAAGTGCGATTGAGTGAATTAATTCAACTGTCATATCAACATTATCTCCAGGCATTACCATTTCAGTTCCTGCTGGTAATTCGATTACACCAGTAACATCAGTAGTTCTGAAATAGAATTGAGGACGATAGTTGTTGAAGAATGGTGTATGACGTCCACCTTCTTCTTTACTTAAGATATAAACTGTAGCTTTGAATTTGTTGTGTGGAGTAACAGTTCCAGGTTTAGCTAAAACTTGTCCTCTTTCAACTTCTTCACGAGCGATACCACGAAGTAATACTCCAGCGTTATCTCCAGCTTCAGCATAATCTAATTGTTTACGGAACATTTCAATTCCAGTAACAACTGTCTTCTTAGTTTCTTTAATTCCTACGATTTCAACTTCGTCGTTTAGTTTTAATTGTCCACGTTCAACACGTCCAGTAACAACTGTACCACGACCTGTAATAGTGAATACATCTTCGATACTCATTAAGAATGGTTTATCAGTATCTCTTTCTGGAGTTGGAATCCATGTATCAACAGCTTCCATTAATTCATCGATTTTTCCTACCCAAGCTGGGTCTCCTTCAAGAGCTTTAAGAGCTGAACCTCTAATAATTGGAGTTTCGTCTCCTTCGAAACCATATTCGTTTAATAAGTCACGAATTTCCATTTCTACTAAATCTAATAATTCTTCATCATCAACCATATCACATTTGTTCATGAATACTACCATTTTAGGTACTCCAACTTGACGAGCAAGTAAGATATGTTCACGAGTTTGTGCCATAGGTCCATCAGTAGCAGCAATAACTAAGATTGCTCCATCCATTTGAGCTGCTCCAGTAATCATGTTCTTAACATAGTCAGCATGTCCTGGACAGTCTACGTGTGCATAGTGTCTCTTTTCAGTACTATACTCAACGTGTGCAGTATTAATAGTAATACCACGTTCTCTTTCTTCTGGTGCTTTATCAATATTTTCAAAAGCAACAGCTTCATTTCCGTTTTTACCAGCTAAACATTTAGTAATAGCTGCAGTTAATGTAGTTTTTCCATGATCTACGTGTCCAATTGTACCGACATTAACATGTGGTTTTGAACGATCGAATTTTTGTTTTGCCATAAATTTATTCCTCCTTTTTCATTTACAACATATATTTTATCTAATAATTGATTATTTTTCAACTATTTTGATACTAATTTATTAATTTCCACTCTTTTTAATTATTTCCTCAGAAATGTTCTTTGGAACCTCTTCATAATGATCAAAGAACATTACGAATGTAGCTCTTCCTTGAGTATTACTACGTAAGTTTGTAGCATATCCAAACATCTCAGAAAGTGGAACCATAGCGCTTAGTTTTACTGCATTTCCTTGTGCTTCTTGTCCTAATGGCTTACCACGACGAGCAGTTAAGTCTCCCATTACATTTCCAAAATATTCTTCTGGAGTTGTAACATCAACTTTCATAATAGGTTCTAGTAAAACTGGCTTACATTTATTCTTAGCTTCTTTTAATGCAAAGCTAGCAGCAATTTTAAATGCCATTTCGTTAGAGTCTACATCATGGTATGAACCATCAAATAATGTACACTTAACATCAATCATTGGATAACCAGCAAGAATACCAGTTTGTAATGCTTCTTGTAATCCTTTATCTACAACTGGAATGTATTCACGAGGAACAACACCACCAACGATTTGATCAACGAATTCATATCCTTTTTCAGGATTTGGCTCAAATTTAACCCATACGTGACCATATTGTCCACGACCACCAGATTGTTTAATATATTTACCTTCACAATCAGCAGCTTGTTTAATAGTTTCACGATAAGCAACTTGAGGTGCACCAACATTAGCTTCAACATTAAATTCTCTCTTCATACGATCTACTAATACATCTAAGTGTAACTCACCCATACCAGCAATAACTGTTTGACCAGTTTCATGATCTGTATGAACTTTAAATGTTGGATCTTCTTCTGCTAATTTTTGTAGTGCTAAAGCCATCTTATCTTGGTCTGCTTTAGATTTAGGTTCTACAGCTAATTGAATAACTGGTTCTGGAACTACTAAACTTTCCAAAATAATTGCTTTCTTTTCATCACATAGAGTATCTCCTGTAGTAGTATTCTTTAATCCTACTGCAGCAGCAATATCTCCTGTATAAACATCACTAATTTCCTTACGGTTATTAGCATGCATTTGTAGAATACGTCCAATTCTTTCTTTACTATCTTTAGTTGAGTTTAATACATATGAACCACTACTTAAGTGTCCTGAATAAACTCTGAAGAATGTTAAACGTCCAACAAATGGATCAGTCATAACTTTAAATGCTAAAGCAGCAAATGGTTCATTATCATCTGGATGTCTTTCTGCTTCTTTTCCATCTAAAGTAGTACCTTTAATTGATTCAATATCAAGTGGACTTGGTAAATAATCAATTACAGCATCTAATAATAATTTAATACCTTTATTTCCTAAAGCTGTTCCACACATTACTGGGAAGAATTCAGCAGCTAAGCAACCATTTCTGATAGCTTTTTTAATCATTTCAACTGTTACTTCTCCACCATCAAGATATGTCATCATCATATCATCATCAAATTCAGCAACAGCTTCAATTAATTCTGCTCTCTTTTCTTCTACAATATCTTTTAAATCAGCAGGAATTTCGATATCTTTAGCATCTTCTGCTTGACCACCATCATATTGATAAGCTTTCATAGTAACTAAATCAATAACTCCATTAAAGCTATCTTCAGCACCAATTGGCCATTCAATAGGTTTAGCATTTACGCCTAAACGATCTTTAATTGTCTTTAAAGTATATTCAAAATTAGCACCCATTTTGTCCATCTTATTAGCAAAAATAATTCTTGGAACTTTAAATTCAGATGCTTGTCTCCAAACGGTTTCAGTTTGAGGTTCAACACCAGCTTGTGCATCAAGTAATGCTACTGCACCATCTAATACTCTTAAACTACGACTAACTTCAATAGTAAAGTCTACATGTCCTGGAGTATCGATTATGTTGTAACGATAACCTTTCCAGTGAGCTGTTGTAGCAGCAGAAGTGATAGTAATACCACGTTCTTGCTCTTGAGCCATCCAGTCCATTTGAGATTCCCCATCATGTGTTTCACCTATTTTATGAATTTTTCCAGTGTGAAACAAAATTCTTTCAGTACAAGTTGTTTTTCCAGCATCAATGTGAGCCATGATACCGAAATTTCTTGTTTTTTCTAAAGACGTATCTCTTGCCATAATAGTATCTCCTTCCTACCATCTATAATGAGCAAAAGCCTTATTAGCTTCAGCCATTCTATGAGTATCTTCACGCTTTTTAACTGCTGCACCTGTTCCATTTGATGCATCAATTATTTCATTAGCTAAATTATCAGCCATTCCTCTTCCACCACGAGCACGAGAGTAAGTTGTTAGCCATCTTAAAGCTAAAGCTTGACTTCTTGCAGGTGTTACCTCAATAGGTACTTGATAGTTAGAACCACCAACACGACGACTCTTAACTTCTAATTGAGGTTTTATATTTTCCATTGCTTCATTAAATACTTCTAAAGCATCTTTTCCAGTCTTTTCTTTTACTGTATCAAATGCTTCATAAACGATTGTTTGAGCAATACCTTTTTTACCATCTAACATTACTGTATTAATTAGTTTTGCAACTATCTTTGATTTATATATAGGATCTGGTAAAACATCCCTTTTAACAGCACGTCTCTTACGCATTATATTATCCTCCCTTCAAAATTACTTAAATTACTTACCTTTTTTTGCACCGTATTTACTACGACCTTGTTTACGATCTTTAACTCCAGCAGTATCTAAAGTTCCACGGATAATGTGATAACGAACTCCGATAAGGTCCTTAACACGTCCTCCACGAATTAATACTACGCTGTGCTCTTGTAAATTATGTCCGATTCCAGGAATATAAGTATCAACTTCTTTTCCATTTGATAAACGAACACGAGCATACTTACGTAAAGCTGAGTTAGGTTTCTTAGGTGTCTTAGTACCAACACGAGTACAAACTCCACGCTTTTGAGGAGAATTAGTATCTGTTGTTGTCTTTTTAATAGTATTTAAACCTACACCAAGAACTGGTGCTTTACTCTTTTTAACTTTATCCTTACGTTTTTTACGAACTAATTGGTTAACTGTAGGCATTAAATATATCTCCTTTCTTTACACATATCCAGGTGTGTCATTTTAACTTTTAAATAAAACTTTGCTTATTTGCAAAGATATTTAACCAGCACTAATAATATAACATCACACTATATTAAAGTCAACAATTATTTAATATTTTTTGCGTTTTTTCTATAGAATTCCTGCCCTATAAGATAATATTGCAATTATTATTAAAAATATAACAAAAGCAATCATAAATCCTATCATTGCATCCATTCCCCAACCATTACTATTTAGTCTATTCTTTTTCTTCATGTTATCACCTATTATAATATTAACTGATTTCAATCAAAAAGTAAACATTGTATTTATAAAAAAGAGTGATTAATAATCACTCTTTTCTACTCCATAAATTGATCTTCTAATTGTTCTAGAGGTTCTTCATCAATGAATTCTGATTTCAATTCATATTCAACATCTCTATAGATTTTACTTCCTGTTCCTGCAGGTATTAATTTACCAATGATAACATTTTCTTTTAGACCAGTAAGTTGATCTACTTTTCCTTTAATAGCAGCATCTGTTAAGATTCTTGTAGTTTCTTGGAATGATGCAGCCGATAAGAATGAATCAGTTTCTAGAGCAGCCTTAGTAATTCCTAAAAGAATTGGTCTACCTAAAGCAGGCTTCTTTCCATTAATAACAGCTTCTCTATTACCTTCAGCAAATTCACGGAAGTTAACTAATCCTCCTGTTAAGAATCTAGTATCTCCTCCATCAACAATTCTAATCTTACTAATCATTCTACGAGCAATAATTTCGATATGTTTATCTGAAATATCAACACCTTGAGAACGATAAGTATATTGAACTTCTTTTAGAATATATTCTTGTGTAGTAATTGGATCTGTTACTGCTAATAATTCTTTTGGTGAAATAGCACCTTCAGTTAATTTATCTCCACAGTGTACTTCAAATCCCTTTTCTACACTTAATTTAGCACCATAATTAGTAACATGCTCTTTTGTTTCTAGTTTATTAGTAATGCTAATCTTATATTTACCATGATCTTCTTTAATCTTAGTAATTTCTCCATCAATCTCAGCAATAGTTGCTTTTGCTTTTGGAGTTCTAGCTTCAAATAACTCTTGTACACGAGGAAGACCTTGAGTGATATCAGCATCACCACCATGAGCAACTCCACCAGAGTGGAATGTACGCATTGTTAACTGAGTACCCGGTTCACCAATAGATTGAGCAGCCATAACACCTACAGCTTCACCAATCTCTACTAAGTTACCTGTAGCTAAGTTTCTACCATAACATTTTTGACATACTCCGTTAGAAGTATTACATGTTAAAATTGTTCTTATTTCTACTTCTTTAATTCCAGCATCAATAATTTTATCTGCTAAAATCTCAGTAATCATTTGAAGCTTATCTACTATTACCTCTTTAGTTTCTGGATGAACAATCTTCTTATTAGCAAATCTACCAACAATACGATCTCTTAGTGATTCAATAACTGATCCTGTTTTTTCATTAATAAAGTCTTTAACTACTACACCTTGATCAGTACCACAATCAGCTTCTCTAACAATCATATCTTGTGAAACATCTACCAAACGTCTTGTTAAGTAACCAGAATCTGCAGTTTTTAAGGCAGTATCGGCAGAACCTTTACGAGCACCATGTGTAGATAAGAAGAATTCAGCAACTGATAATCCTTCAATGAAGTTTGAAAGAATTGGAATTTCAACTGGAGTACCATCCGGCTTAGCCATGATACCACGCATACCAGCAACCTGAGTAAAGTTAGAAATATTACCACGAGCTTTAGAATTCATCATGATGAAGATTGGATTATCAACATCTGTCTTAGAAAGCCCTTCTAATTCTTCCTTAACTTGGTCAGTAGCATTATTCCATGTTTCAATTACTTTGTTAAATCTTTCTTCTTCAGTAATTAAACCTCTTTTATATTGTTTATTAATTTTATCAACTAATTTTTGTGCTTCTTCTACTACTTCATGTTTAGTTTGACTTGTCTCAATATCAGCCATACTAACAGTAATACCTGATACTGTAGAATATTTAAATCCTAAGTCTTTTAAATTATCAAGCATTGTAGAAGTTTCAGTAGTTTTATATCTCTTAAATACTTGAGCAATTATCTTCTCTAATGTTCCTTTAGCAAATGGTTTTACTAAATCCATATTCTTAATTGCTTCTGGAATATTAACTCCTCTATCTAAGAAATACTTATTAGGAGTAATGTTTGAAATATTCTCATCTGTTGGTTCATTAATAAATGCAAATGTATCTGGTAATATTTCATTAAACTTAATCTTACCTACTGTAGTAACTAAGTATTTATTCTTTTGTCCTTCAGTAAACAATTTATATTTGAAACTATTTACTGGAATAGCAATTCTTGTATGAAGAGTAATTTCTCTTCTTTCATAAGCCATTAAAGCTTCATTACTATTCTTAAATACTCTTCCTTCACCCTCTTCTCCAGCTTTTTCCATAGTTATATAGTAGTTACCTAAAACCATGTCTTGTGAAGGAGTAACGATCGGATCTCCACTCTTTGGATGTAAGATGTTATTAGAACCTAACATTAACATTCTAGCTTCAGCTTGAGCTTCTTCTGATAATGGTACGTGAACAGCCATTTGGTCACCATCGAAGTCAGCATTGAATGCTGGACATACTAACGGATGTAGTCTAATTGCCTTACCACCAACTAATACAGGTTCAAATGCTTGAATACCTAATCTATGTAGAGTCGGTGCACGGTTAAGCATTACTGGATGTTCTTTAATAACTTCTTCTACAATATCCCAAACTACTGGATCTTGATTATCTATTAATCTCTTAGCAGCTTTAATATTATGAGCAATATCTTTACTTACTAAGCCATGAATTACATGTGGCTTAAATAATTCAAGAGCCATTTCTTTAGGAATACCACATTGATACATCTTTAGAGATGGACCAACTACGATAACTGAACGTCCTGAGTAATCAACACGTTTTCCTAATAAGTTTTGACGGAAACGACCTTGTTTACCTTTTAACATAGATGAAATTGATTTTAATGGTCTGTTTCCTGCTCCTGTAACACTTCTTCCTCTTCTACCATTGTCGAATAAAGCATCTACAGCTTCTTGAAGCATACGTTTTTCATTTTGAATAATGATTCCTGGAGCTCCTAAATCAATTAGTTTCTTTAAACGATTATTACGGTTAATAACACGTCTATATAAATCATTTAAATCTGAAGTAGCAAATCTACCACCATCTAATTGAATCATTGGACGTAATTCTGGAGGTATAACTGGTATACAATCCATAATCATCCATTCAGGTTTATTTCCTGATTTATAGAAAGCATCAAGTACATCTAATCTCTTAAGAAGTCTTGTTCTCTTTTGTCCTTGAGCACCTTCTAATTCTTTTTCTATTTCGTCAATCTCTTTCTTAAGATCAACTTTCTTTAGTAATTCTTTAATTGCTTCAGCACCCATTCCTACTTTGAAACCAGTACCATATTTTTCATAATAAGCTCTATATTCTTTTTCAGATAATGTTTGCTTATTCTCTAAAGGAGCATTTCCTTTATCAATAACAACATAACTTACGAAATAGATAACTTCTTCTAAGTCTCTTGGACTCATATCTAGTACTAATCCCATACGAGAAGGTACACCTTTAAAGAACCAAATATGTGATACAGGAGTAGCTAATTCAATATGTCCCATACGTTCACGACGTACTTTAGAACGAGTAACTTCAACTCCACATCTATCACAAACTATATTTTTATATCTAACCCTTTTGTACTTACCACAAGCACATTCAAAGTCTTTAGATGGTCCAAATATCTTTTCACAGAATAAACCATCTCTTTCAGGTCTTAATGTACGATAGTTAATAGTTTCAGGCTTTTTAACCTCACCATAAGACCATTCTCTAATTCTTTCAGGAGAAGCGATACCAATTTTTAATGCTTCAAATTTATTAACATCTATCATTAAATATCAGCCTCCTCTTCTTCATCAAAATCATCGAAGTCTAAATCTTCCTCAAGAGGTTCTTCTTCCTCTTCTTCTACTGGTTCAGGAACTATTTCAGTAGCAGGAGATTCTATCTCATCTATTGTAGTATGAGCATCTTCTCTATCTTCTGCTTCTTCAATTTCCTTCAATTGAATCATATTACCTTCATCATTAACAATTGATACATCCAATCCTAATGCTTGGAATTCTTTCATTAATACTCTGAATGATTCTGGAACACCAGCTTGATTTATTTCTTGACCTTTAATTATAGATTCATAAACTTTAACACGTCCAAGTACATCATCTGACTTAACAGTTAAAATTTCTTGTAATGTATGTGCTGCACCATAAGCATATAGTGCCCAAACTTCCATTTCTCCAAATCTTTGTCCACCAAATTGAGCTTTACCTCCAAGAGGTTGTTGTGTAACTAGTGAATATGGACCAGTAGCACGTGCATGTAGCTTATCATCAACCATGTGATGTAGCTTAATCATATACATTACACCAACAGATATTCTATGATCGAATGGTTCTCCTGTACGACCATCATATAAAACAGTCTTACCATCTTCATCCATTCCTGCTTCTTTCATCATCTTTTGAATATCACTAATATGTGCTCCATCAAATACTGGAGTAGCAATATGTACACCAAGTTTTTTACAAGCCATACCCATATGGATTTCAAGAATTTGTCCGAAGTTCATACGAGAAGGCACACCTTGTGGATTTAACATAATATCTACTGGAGTACCATCTGGTAAGTATGGCATATCTTCTTGTGGAAGAATAAGTGAAATAACACCTTTGTTACCATGACGTCCAGACATCTTATCTCCAACTTGAATCTTACGTTTTTGAATAATATAAACTCTAATTACTTTAGATACACCAGCTGGCATTTCATCATTATCTTTTCTTGAATAAATCTTGATATCATGAACAATACCATCTCCACCGTGTGGTACACGTAATGATGTATCTCTAACTTCACGAGTCTTTTCTCCAAAGATTGCATGTAATAATTTTTCTTCTGAAGTAAGTTCAGCCATACCCTTAGGAGTAACTTTACCTACTAAGATATCTCCTTCTTTTACTTCAGTACCAATTGTTACAATACCATTTTCATCTAAGTTACGACGAGCTTCTTCAGAAACATTAGGAATATCTCTAGTTATTTCTTCTGGTCCTAACTTAGTTTCTCTACATTGCATTTCGTAATCTTCTAAGTGCAATGAAGTATATTTATCATCTTTAACTAAATTTTCATTTAAGATAACAGCATCCTCATAGTTATAACCATTAAATGTCATGAAGGCAACTGTCATATTCTTACCTAAAGCTAATTCACCCTTATCAGTAGAATTACCATCAGCTAAAATATCTCCTTCTTTTACCTTATCACCTACATGAACGATAGGTCTTTGATGAGAACAAATACTTGAGTTTGCTAATTCAAAGTTAGCAAGTCTATATTCATCTGTTCCTTCTTTTGTCTTAACTACAACTTTCTTAGCATCAACATATTCAACAACACCACTATTCTTAGCAATTACTTCTACTCCTGAATCTTTAGCAGCTATATATTCTACACCAGTTCCAACATATGGAGCTTCAGTCTTAATAAGAGGCATTGCTTGACGTTGCATGTTAGCACCCATTAGGGCACGAGTAGCATCATCATGCTCTAAGAATGGAATACAACTTGTTGTTACAGATACAACTTGTTGTGGACTAACATCAATATAATCAACATCTTCTGGTTTAGCTAAGATATTCTCTCCTCTAAAACGAGCGTTTACTTGTTCATCAATAATCTTATTAGTTTCATCAGTACCTACTGTTGATTGAGAAATAATATAATCTAATTCATCATCTGCAGTTAAATATTCTACATCATCAGTAATTTGACAATTAACAACCTTACGATAAGGAGTCATAATAAATCCATATTCATCAATCTTTGCATAACTAGCAAGTGATGTAATAAGACCGATATTTGGACCTTCAGGTGACTCAATCGGACAAATTCTACCATAGTGAGAAACATTAACATCACGTACTTCTACTCCAGCTCTATCTCTACTAAGACCTCCTGGTCCTAGAGCTGATAAACGTCTCTTATTTGTTAACTCAGCAATTGGATTAGTTTGATCCATGAATTGAGATAATTGTGAACTACCAAAGAATTCTTTCATAGCAGCAGTTACAGGTCTAATATTAATTAATGTCTTAGGAGTAACTTCTTCCATTTCTTGAGTAGTCATTCTTTCACGAATAACTCTTTCCATTCTAGATACACCAATTCTAAATTGATTTTGTAATAATTCACCAACTTGACGAATACGTCTATTACCTAAATGGTCAATTTCATCAAAATTACCAACACCATGTAATAAGTTTAAGTAATATGATACAGCAGCATAAACATCAGAGATAGTTAATCTCTTAATATCAATACTTTGATCATTACCAATTACTATTAATTTCTTTTTCTTATCACTTGGATCAACAATCTTAATTGTTTGAATCTTACCATAAGTATCTAATTCTTCATTAATAGTTGCTTCACTAATACCATAACCTTCTTTAAATGCCTCATTTAATTCAGCAATATTAGCTTTAGTAATTACAGTACCCTTTTCTAAAATAACTTTTTTACCAACTTTAACATCTTCTGCTAAAGTTTGATTTAATAAACGATCAGTTATGTTTAATTTTCTATTAAACTTATAACGTCCTACTTTTGATAAATCATATCTGAATTCATCAAAAAATCTAGTAATTATTTGGTTCTTAGAAGAATCTAATGTAGCAGGCTCTCCTGGTCTTAACTTCTCATAGATTTCTATTAAAGCTTCATCAGTATTCTTAGTAGAATCCTTAGCAATAGTATTCTTTAAGTAATCATCTTCTCCAAATAATTTTAAAATTTGTTCATCGCTTGATAAACCAAAAGCTCTTAATAATGTAGTAATTGGAACTTTTCTAGTTCTATCAATTCTTACATATAAAACATCTCTTGCATCTACTTCAAACTCTAACCATGTACCTCTATTAGGTATAATTTGAGAAGTAATTAATTCTCTACCATTCTTATCAATCTCATAGTTAAAATATACACTAGGAGATCTAACTAATTGCGAAACAATAACACGTTCAGCACCATTGATTACAAAAGTACCACTATCTGTCATTATAGGCATATCACCCATAAATATTTCTTGTTCTTTTACTTCTCCTGTTTCTCTATTAAATAAACGAACTTCTACTCTTAAAGGTGCAGAATAAGTAGATTGACGATCTTTGCTTTCTTTAATAGAGTATTTTGGCTCATCAAAATGATAATCTCCGAATTCAAGCGATAAAGTTCCAGAGAAATTTTCTACTGGAAATAAGTCTTCAAATACTTCTTTAATACCTGTTTCAATAAACCAATTGTAAGATTTTTTTTGTATTTCTAGTAAGTCTTTTAATTCGTAAGTATTTCTAATACTAGAAAAATTTCTTCTTTCTCTGTATTTTCCACTCTTTACAATCTTATACGACACTAATATTCACCCCACTCAATTATTTTAAATTACATCTTATAATGAAGAATCCTTTTTTCTTATTAAGTACTTCTACATTATAAATCTCTTTTAAGTCGACAATTAGCGATTTAGCACCTTGCTCTTTACGAATTACTAAGAAGAGATTTCCTCCATCTTCTAAATAATTCTTAGCATTCATCACTATATCATAGACTATTTTCTTACCAGCCCTAATAGGCGGATTGGTAATGATACACGAATATTTTGAATTAATCTTTTCATAACAATTACTTTCAAACACCCTGATATTAGTACATTTATTTTCTTTGATGTTTAAATCACATAAATGTAATGCCCTTAAATTGACATCGACCATATCAACTTCACAAGAAAGTATTTTATTTAGGACTATTCCAAAAACTCCGTAACCACATCCCATATCAAGAACTTTGCCTCCAACTTCTTCAAGCGGGATTGATTCAAGAAGAAGTCTACTGCCAAAGTCCAAACCGTCCTTAGAAAAAACACCATTATCGGTGCAAAAAATAAATTTATTACCTAATACAAAAGCCTCAGTTTTAGTGATTTTGCTAGGTAAATCAGAGTTTTCGAAATATTGCCCCATTTTATCACCCAGAAAACAAGAAAAAGAAAACTAGAGTAAATTTTACTTAGTTTTCTTCCTTTCGAAACATATAATACAACAAATAAACTTCAATGTCAACAATTTTTTATATTATTTATTAGCTGCTTTCTCAATATATTCAGAACATTTTTTAACATTCTCTAATAAGACCATATCATGATCATAGTGTCCTACTAATGATTTATTTATATTTAATGCATTTTCACCATTCCAACACAAGCCTTCATCATCGCCATTTTGAAGTAAATCAATATTGTTTTTAAGTAATTTTAAACAATGTTCTAGTACAGCTACTTCAGACTGAAGTTCTAATGATAATGAATGTAGTTCTTTTTTTGAAACACTCTTTGCCATACTTTTACCTCTTTTCTTCTTTCATCAATTGATCAATTTTAGATTCTAATTCCTTGATTCTATCATCTAAAGCTTTTATTGGATAATACTTAATATCATACTCATAAACATCCTTAACTTTTTCTCTTATCTTTGAAGCACTATTAGCTTGAGATGAACATTTTCTAGACCATGATTTAAATACCTTTACTCTTGATCCAGTAACAACACCATCTTTTAGAGATTTACTTAACAATTTTTCAATACTAAGCATTGATTTTTCAATTAATTCTAAATTCTTATCAATACTTGAAACTAACTTCTTACATCTTTTTTCATCTATAAAAAGATTATCTTTAGTTATTTCTTCATTAATAGAACTTTTTGATTTACCTAAATCATACTTTCCCATGTTATCGCCCCTTTATTATATTAATAATTATAGCATACAATAATTAATATTCAAACAAAAAAAATCATAAGTAATGAAAACCTTATGACTTAAAAAAATACTAATAAATCAACTACAATTTAAAACTACTTTTTTACGATCAATTGCCTGATAAACAACTAATCATCGGTTTGATGGAAACTACCAAACTACCTGTCCAGACTAAAAGACTAAGATATAGCTGCTTTCATTAACAACCTTGGCAGTATCACTATTTTTTAGAGTTTCCTCTCCAAACATTGTAATTTATCAATAGCCATGATAAGATTGTAGGCTAAATCATTAAGCTGAAAACCCACATTTTAAAAATTTAACGAATTAAATGAATAAAATAATGAGCAACAACTTAATAAGCCTATACTATTGATACATACATTGTAATACACATAATAGTATTTGTCAACACTTTTTTTTGCACTAAAAAAGCTATCGTAAGATAGCCGAGTTTAAATAACCCTCTTTAACTCATTATCAGTAAATTAAAGATAAATTATACTTATCATTAGAGTTTTCTTTCTCTGAAATTACAATTAGCATAGAGCCTAGTGAAATTTAATTCCATGGCAGTGTGAATGTCGGTATTAAATTGGTAGATATTCATCGTTAGACGAATATTTTTCCTTTTTAATGGTGACTTCAACTTGCATATAGCATATCTATGCTACCTCCATTATAACAGATATTATGCAAAAGTCAACTACTTTTTTCCAAAAAAAAGAAGTTAATTACTTAACTTCTACAGTAGCTCCAGCTTCTTCAAGCTTAGCTTTGATTTCATCAGCTTCAGCAGTTGGGATATTTTCTTTTACAACACCGTTTGCATCAACGATATCTTTAGCTTCTTTTAATCCTAAACCAGTAATTTCCTTAACTACTTTAATAACAGCAACTTTAGCAGCTCCTGCATCAGCGATTGATACAGTAACAGTACTTGGTGCTTCATCAGCTGCAGCTCCACCAGCTACTGGTGCAGCAACTGCAACAGCACTTGGATCAACACCAAATTCTTCCTTCATTGCATCTACTAATTCCTTAATTTCTAATAAATTCATTTCTTTTAAAGCACTGATAAAATCTTCTTTATTTAATTTAGCCATTCTATATTCCTCCTATTATTATATTTTTAATTAATTTTCTTCTTTTTGTTGACTATATAAGTCTAAGCAAATTGATAAATCTTTTACAAGACCAATCATACCACCAGCAAGCATAGTAAGTAGTCCATCTCTAGATGGTAATTTAGCATATTCAGCTAATTTTGCTTGGTCAGCTTTCTCTCCATCCACAATCCCTACTTTTAGAATTAATGCTGGGTGATCTTTAGCAAAATCAGATAACACCTTGATTGGTGCGATTTGATCATCACTATAAGCAAAAGCACTAGGTCCAGTTAATGCTTCTTTAAGATCTATTCCTAGATCATCGAAAGCTCTAGACATTAAAGTATTTTTATATACCTTATAATCAGCATTTGATGCCTTTAATTTTCTACGTAATTCTTTTGCTTCACTATCAGTAATACCACGATAATCAAATAATACGATAGATTTAGCATTTTCTGTACGATCTTTAATTTCATCAATTACTAATTGCTTTTCCTGTAAGATTCTTTCACTTGCCATTAATACACCTCCTCTATATTTAGGGATGCCATAAAAAAGATTCTTCACAGACACGCAAAGAACCTTAAAATACTTAATCTAAGTTCCTCGGCAGGATTTACTTTTACACCTGCTGTCTATGGCACCAATAAATTTAAATTTATTTTATTATACATATTTAACTTTTATTTGTCAAAACTATTTTCAATTTTAATTCCAGGACCCATTGTAGAGCTGATTGAAATATTTTTAACATAATCACCTTTAACAGATGCTGGTTTAATTCTTAAAATTTGTCCAACAAATGCATTTAGGTTTTCTAATAAATCTTCTTCAGAGAATGATGCTTTTCCAATAACACCATGTACATTACCAAAACTATCAGTTCTATATTCTACACGTCCAGCCTTAACTTCTTCTACAGCTTTCTTAACGTCCATAGTAACTGTACCAGTTTTTGGATTTGGCATTAATCCCTTTGGTCCTAATACTTTACCTAACTTTCCTAATAAAGGCATCATATCAGGAGTTGCAATCATAGTATCAAATTCAAACCAATTTTCTTTTTCAATCTTTTCTAAGATGTCAGTATCTCCTACAAAATCTGCTCCTGCTTCTTTAGCCTCTGCAGCTTTTGGTCCTCTAGCTACTACTAACACTCTATTTGCTTTTCCAGTTCCTTTTGGTAAAACAATAGCTCCTCTTAATTGTTGGTCAGCTTTCTTAGTATCTAAGTTTAATCTCATAGCTATTTCAATAGAACCATCAAATTTACTTGTAGAAGTTTCCTTAACTAATTTTACAGCTTCTTCTTTAGTATATAGTTTACTTTTTTCTACTTTAGAAACTGCTTCAGTATACTTTTTACTTCTCTTTTTCATTTTATTTCCTCCTTATGTGGTTTAAGCGGATTTTCTTCCTTCCACTAGGTATAACCTATAGAATTAATTATTCTGCTACTTCTTCAGTTTCAGTAGCTTCGCTATTTTCTTCAGTACTTGCTTCTTCAGTTACTTCTTCTTCGTAAACAGGTTTTTCTTCAGTATGAACTTCAACAACATGTCCTTCAATACCAATTCCCATGTTTCTAGCAGTACCTTCTACAATATTCATAGCTTCTTCAATATTATATGCATTTAAATCAGGCATCTTAATTTCAGCTATTTCTCTTAATGTAGCTTCTGAGATAGTAGCTACTTGAGTTCTAGCTCCATTAGTAGAACCTTTCTTTACCTTTGCATATTTCTTTAATAAGAAAGCTGTTGGTGGAGTTTTAACTACGAAGTCAAAACTTCTATCCTCATAGATTGAAATTTCAACAGGTAATACATCACCCATTTTATCTCTAGTTGCTTCATTGTACTTAGTACAGAAATCTTGAAGATTAATTCCTGCTGGTCCTAAAACAGTACCAACTGGTGGTGCTGGTGTTGCTTTTCCTGCTTCAATTTGAATCTTAATTTTCTTAACTGCTTCTTTTGCCACGAAAAACACCTCCTATAATTTTAGTTTTCGCGAGTGGTCCAAATAGCTTGATTACCGCTTCAAAATCGAAACCATGCTTCCCACTAAATCTATATATATAAAACATATAGCCATTAAATAATAACACAACAAGTATCTTTTTGCAAGTAATTAAGCTTTTTCTATTTGACTTAATTCAACTTCTACAGAAGTCTCTTGTCCAAATAAATCTACTGTTAAATTAACTTTTTGAGTTGGTAAATCTACTGAATCAACAGTACCAAACATACCTTGGAAAGGTCCTGCGATTATCTTAACCTTAGCTCCCTCAGTAAGTTCTGTATCAACATCCATTCTACTAATACCCATATTACCTAAGATTTTATCTACTTCATATGGTTGTAACGGAGTTGGTTTAGCACCTTTACCGCTTGATCCAATGAATCCAGTTACTCCCGGAGTATTTCTAACTACATACCATGCTTCATCTGTCATAACCATCTCTACTAAAATGTATCCAGGGAACATCTTTTTTACTTTTTCTTTTGTTACTCCATCTTTTACTTCTACCACTTTTTCCTCTGGAATAACCACTCTAAAAATATAGTCTTGCATATCCATAGATTCTGCACGCATTTCAAGTTTTTCTTTTACCTTATTCTCATGTCCTGAATAAGTATTTACTACATACCATTGTTTATCCATAATCTATACTCCTTTTACCCGAATAATTTTAGTATTAATGCAAAGATAACATCAATTGCATAGAAGAATATTGATAAAAATATTATAAATAAAATCGTAGTAATAGAATACTTGACCATATTCTCTTTTGAAGGCCAAAAAACCTTCTTAAATTCACTTTTTACACCATGACAGAAAATCATAAATCTTGTCCAGGCACCCTTCTTAGTAGTTTCTTTCTTGCTACTCTTACTATTAACGTTTTTTACTACTTCTTTCTTTTTATTACTTTTCTTTTCATTTTCTTCAAGCATTTTATCAATATTGTGCTTTTTAACTGTTTGTTTCTTACGAACCTCAGCCATATTATCACCATTCCTGTTTTCCAAAATAAAAACACTTCAAAGTGCTTACACCAATAAAATAGCATAATAACCTTAAAATGTCAATTTTTTCTATAATTATTTTTAATACTAAACTAAGCTTATAATCCAACTAACTATTACAAGTACTACGATAACCACCAAAATCAAACTAGGAATAGCTAATGTACTTATAAAAGCAGCATCTTTTAAACCATTAATTTGCTTATAAATATCATCATTTATTTTATTATTAGTTGAAGCTTTTAATGAAGTATAAGTCAATTCATTTCCGTTACTTTTATTGTCTCCTACTTCTTCCTCTAGTTTTCTTACTTCTTCAATTGTTTTTTTCACTTCGAAATCACATAAATAAACATTTGCTCCTCGAAGTATTACTCCCCTATAATACGGTCTAACATCATCTGGTACAACTTGCATGTAAGAATCAAAATTATTTTTTAAATTTTCTGTAGTTAAATTTTTTAAAATATCATTTACACTCAAACCTAAATCTCTAGAATAAAAATATAAACCTATTTGTACTTGTGATGATCTAAAAATATCTTCTTGTATCATATTTTTTCTAATTACTGAATTTTTAGATAACTCTACTAATTTTTTAAATTGAATATGATCTAATTCATTATTTAATATTTCTATTTCTGATGGGTAGAATACATCCACGCAGTATCCATGCTCATGGATATATTTAAGAGCTTTATCCATATTCAAGAACACTGTCCTTATCTCTTCTTCACTGGGACTACCCAATATCCAAAGATCTAATGGGATAGATTCATAATTATTATTCATAATAATCACCCTCTATTATCTTAAGTTTAAACCAAAAACACAAAAAAGACAATTTCTAAATTGCCTCTTTACAGTAATATTTTTTTATTTGTTGTCTAATCCATTTAACTCTATATTGTACAGTACTATATGGTATTGCCAATAAATTAGATATTTCATAGTAAGAAAAACCATTAATTACTAATTCTAAAACAGAACTATATTTTATTGGAAATTCACTTATCATTTTAGAAATAACTTGTTTAATATCGTATTCCTCAGAAAAATTTATAATACTATTATGTGAATCAGGAATCTTACATTCATCAATATTCGCATAATAACATAAAGGTTTATGCTTATTACTACTTATAATTCTAGAAAAAGTAATTAATCTCCTTCTTACACAAGTAATAACAAAAGTATAAAAAAGAACTCCTGTTTTTTCATCATAATTAATCAATGCTTTTTCAAACGAATATTTAGCCTCTTGTAGAAAATCTTCAAATTCAGCCCCATATTGTTTGTTAGCAACATAATATTCTCTACTAAGACTTATTAAGATTGGTTCATATTTTTGATATAAAAGGTCTTTTGATTTCTCTCCACTTTCTCTAACCATATAAATAAGTTCATAATCATTATATCCTTTTATTTCCATAACCCTACTTTCTATTACGAATTATCTCATATATCATTATCCCTGCTGCAACACTTGCATTTAAACTATTTGTTTGGCCATACATTGGTATTTTTGCTAGGAAATCACATTTTTTAGAAACTAAAGCTGATATTCCAGCACCTTCATTTCCTATTACTAAAGCTATTTTTCCATCATAATTGATTTCTCGATAGTCAGTACTATTTTCTAATGCTGTTCCTACTATCCAAAAGCCATTCTTTTTTAATTTTTCAATTGCATTAACAATATTACTTACTACCGCAACATTAACATTATCAAGCGTACCAACACTAGTTTTCATAACAGTAGCATTAACACCAACTTGTCTATCTTTTGGTATTATCACCCCTTTTATTCCTGCTGCTTCACAAGTTCTAATGATTGCTCCTAAATTATGAGGATCTTCTAAGTGATCTAAAATAACTATTATTTCTTCATTTAATAAATCATCTAATTCACTATATTGATAATCCGGAATGTCTAGAATTATACCTTGATGTAGACCAGAACACAAATTATCAATTTCTTTTTTTGATTTAGTTTCTACATTAAATTTATTCTTTTCAATAAGAGAAATAATTTCTTTATCATCAAAATTGTCTTGTATTATTATTTTTCTAATATTTTTATTTTTTTTAATTAAATCCCTCGCAACATTTTTTCCATATACTAACATAACTATACCAAGATGAAATTCATTATTTCATCTATCCTTTCCTTATTATCTTTTAAATCTAAATACCCTATTAGTGCTTCTAATCCTGTTGCATATTTATAAGTTACAATATCGCAGTTTTTAGGATGAGATGTTGTCTTATAATTTCTAGCTCTTTTTACAACAGCTAATTCATCTTCACTAAGCATTTCTTTATCTATCATATCTTGAAGATATTTAGCTTGACTTTTTGCACTTACATAAGTAATTGCATCTGTCTGTAAATCATTAACATTTCCAATTCCTTTATTAATTAAATACTTTCTCACATAATTTTCATAAATAGAATCACCTAAATAAGCAAGAACTAGGACATTTATTTCTAATACGTTCATTTATATCACCAAAATAATTATAACATAAAAAAAGGATTAGTATTCTAATCCTAAATTAATTCATAAGTAGTTCCTTCTCTAGTATCAATCAATTTTACACCTTGAGAAAGTAATTCATCTCTTATTTTATCTGCAGTAGCAAAGTCCTTATTCTTTTTTGCTTCTTTTCTTTCTTCTATCTTAGAAAGAATCATTTCTTCTAATTCTTTATTAACTTCCTTTTCTTCAGATACAGTTAAATCTAATGATAAAACCTTATCAAATTCTTCTATAATTGCATATTTAGTTCCATCTGTTAATTCGTCATCTTTTAATACAGTATAAACAAGTGTAACCATATTAGAAGTATTTAAATCATCTTCAATAGCTTCTTTAAATAAATCAATATATTTATTCTTTTGTTCTTCATTTACTTTATCTCTTTGTAACTTAGAAATACGATTCTTTAGTTTTAAATAAGCATTTTCTGCTCCTTCTAAAATATCATACGTAAATGTTAATTGACTATGATAATAAGAATTTAAGCAAAGATATCTATAACTCAAGGGATTATAACCTTTCTTTTCTAATAAAGAAACTGTTAAAAATTCTCCCTTTGACTTACTCATTTTACCAGTTTCATCATTTAAGAAACCTAAATGTACCCAATAATTACACCATTTATGACCTAAATAAGCTTCACTTTGAGCAATTTCATTAGTATGATGTGGAAATATAGCATCTTCAGCACCACAATGAATATCTAAGTGTTCACCCAAATATTTAATAGATATTCCAGAACATTCTATATGCCATCCAGGATATCCTCTACCCCATGGTGAATCCCATTGTAATTCTTGATTATTAAATTTAGAATTTGTAAACCATAATCCGAAATCAAAAGGATTCTTCTTAGCAGTATCTTCATTAATATCTTCTCTTACCGCAACCATTAAGTCATCACTATTTCTACCTGATAACTTATAATAATCAGCAAATTTAGATGTATCAAAATACACATTACCATCTGATAAATAAGCATAGTCATCACTTATTAATTTCTCAATCATTTTAATATACATATCAATATTATCAGTGGCATTAGAAATAACATCCGGTTTTCTAATATTTAATTTATCACAATCATTGAAAAAGCAATCAGTATAGTAAGCAGCAATCTCTTTCGAACTCTTATTCTCCCTCTTAGCTGCTACTGCCATCTTGTCTTCACCACTATCACCATCACCTACTAAGTGACCAACATCCGTGATATTCATAACCCTTTCAACATTATAACCTAAAAACTTAAAACCTTTTTCCATAATATCTTCAGAAATATAAGTACGTAAATTACCTATATGAGCATAATGATACACAGTAGGTCCACAAGTATACATTTTAATAACTCCTGGAGTATTTGGAACAAATTCTTCTACTTTCTTGTTTAATGTATTAAATAATTTCATAAAATCACCTACCAAAACTATTATAACAAAAAGCTTTAAAATATACTAGTTATTAAAACTATTCATTTTCATCAACAAGTTTCTCATACAAGTAACCTACATCTACTTTTAAACTTAATAATATTCTATTTGCTATACCTTCACCTTCATGAAATAAAGAAATAATTAAACTTGTTGGTGTAATCAAAGTGTTTGAAGAGTAAAGATGAGCATTATTAATAACACTATTTAGCATTGGAGTAAACAAAAACCACTCATTAGTTTTACTACCCAATCCAATAGTTTTAACTAACTCATTATAAAACAATTCATATGTTATATTATATTTTTTTAAAAATTTGGTTATATCTAATTCATCATCTTTTAAAACTGCTAAAAATAAATGTTCAGTTCCTACATATGGATGTTTTAATGCATACATTTCTTTTTTTGCATTTATAATTATTTTTTGAGATTCATCATCAAAATAGCAATTCATCTAGTCACCTCAAAATAATTTTATGAAATTTAAATCTCTCTATCAATCAAAGTCATACCAAAAATTACGACAAAAAAAAGAAGTCACTTAGACTTCTTAATTTATTAAACTAAAGCTAGAATAATGAAAACAACTAATAGAACAACAAATAATTCTAATAATAATTTCCATACTGTTTTTAACCAATCCTTATATGAAACTTTTAAGTAAGATAAAGTTCCCATTAATATTAAACTAGTTGGAGCAACTAATGCAGTTAATCCATACATAGAAGTAAATATAATTCCTACAATTGAGAAATCTTTAAGATTAGCTACTTTAGTAACGTAGTATGGTAATACACTTTGGAATGTATATGCCATATCAACATTAAATATACTTGCAAGAATTGCAATAACAACAGTAGTTAGAATATTAAATCCTTTATTTAGACTTAATAAGAAATTATAAATTACTAATTGGAATGGATGATATGTTACTAATACTAAAATTGCATATAGTAAAATTGAAATTACTGCAGGTCCTAATGCTTTCTTAGCTCCATTAACAAATCCTTCTAATACATCATCAAAACTAACTTTATAGATTACAGATAATAAAAGTACTATTAATGCTAATGGTACAAACATATCTGTAAGTGACCAAGATCCAAATGCATTTACTGTTCCTAAAATTTTAGCAAAAATTGGGAATTTAAATAATTCTTTGGTAGTAACAGCTTTTGTTACATCAGTAAATAATTTAATTCCAATTCCTTCAGCATCCCAAGAAACAAATGCTAATACTACTAAAATTAGTAATAAAACAAATGTAACTACAAATGGCCAAACACTATGGCTTCCATTAGTTTTACTTGGAACATAATCTAAATCAGAATCTACTGTTTCAGCCTCAGTAAGAACAATTACATTATGATCCTTTAATGCTGCTTTATTATTATTTTTCTTCTTTGAAGAGTTTGACTTCTTCTTTGAAGAACTTGACTTCTTATTTGAAGATGTTGATTTCTTCTTTGAAGTTTTTGCTGCTGATTTTACTTCTTTTATTTCTTTTTCAACTACTACTTCTGCCTTCTTAACTGCTTTTTTAACAACTTTTACACTAGACATATTTCTTCTAACATACATTATTACATTGAAGATTACTAATACAATAGCTGCTACTAAAATTACTATTCTAACCCAAATATTATAATTTACTTTTAAAGATAAATTTTGAGTTAAAACATTTAAATTATTATCAGCAAGTGTAGTTCCAATTAAACCTGCAGAAATAGATCCAACTGTAACTAATGCAGCAGTAATTTTGTCATATCCCATCAATAAGATTAGACTTACTACAAATGGAATAAATACTGCTATCCCAATGTGTAATCCACAGAATGAAACTAATAAAGCAATTACAACTACCATAATTGATAATAATAGTTCTTCTTTTCTGTTGAATTTTTTAACTATCTTATCTAAGAATGTACGATATGCTGGAATTTTATGTAAAATCCCATAAAAACCTCCAACTAGAACTATAAATAATGCTATATATCCAAAATATGACAATGCAGTTAATGGATAATTAAACATATCAAATAATCCCATTTGGGTGCGTCCTTGTTCAGTATACTGACCAGAATAATATGCAGCAGGTACTATCCAGCTTAGTAACATGAATGTAACGAACACTAATAGAACAATTTTAGCACGATTGTTTTCTTCTTTCATATTATAAGCTAAAACTCCAACTATAGCGAATGATAGTAAAAGTTCAACCAAATATGCCCATTCAGCTTTTGGTAAAGCAATAGCTAAAATTAATACTAAAAGTGCACATGCCCAAAGAACGACTTTTCTTCTATTCTTTTTCATAATTAACCTCCCAAAATTATTATAACTTTTTACATTCAAATTTACAAGTATTTACACTTTTTTTTTAAAAAAAAAGAACTAAAGTTCTTTATTTTTTTCCTTCATGGTTGGGAATAAGATTACCTCTCTAATAGAATCTTGTTCTGCAAATAACATAATTGTTCTATCAATACCATACCCTATTCCACCAGCAGGAGGCATACCATATTCTAATGATTCTACAAAATCATAATCTATATCATTTGCTTCTTCATTTCCAAGTTCTCTTTCATTAAGTTGAGCTTCAAATCTTTCTAATTGATCAATAGGATCATTTAACTCAGTATAAGCATTAGCTAACTCTGTTCCACCGATAAATAATTCGAATCTATCAACAAATCTTGGATCTTCTGGATTCTTCTTAGTAAGTGGTGAAATCTCAAGTGGATGCTCACATAAGAATGTTGGTTGAATTAAAGTCTTTTCTCCATACTCTTCAAAGAACTTAGATACTATATGTCCATAAGTCTTTTCATGTTCTTCTAATTCAATATGATGTTCTTCTGCTAATTTTAAACACTCATCCAAATCTGTAATTTTCTTAAAATCAATTCCTGTTGTTTCTTTAATTACTTCACACATAGTAGCTTTTCTAAATGGTTTAGATAAATCAATATCTTCTCCATTCCAATGATATACATCTTTACCTATCATTTTAGCTATATTATGATACATCTCTTCTGTTAAATCCATCCATGTATCCAAATCTGCATAAGCAAGATATGCTTCTAATGAAGTGAATTCTGGGTTATGCTTTTGATCCATACCTTCATTTCTAAATTGTCTACCTATTTCATAAACAGCTTCCATACCACCTACTAATAATCTCTTTAGTGGTAACTCTAAAGCTATTCTTAAATACATATCCATATCTTGAGCATTATGATGAGTAACAAATGGTCTAGCACTAGCACCTGTAAGAAGTGTAGTAAGAACTGGTGTTTCTACTTCAACAAATCCCTTACTATCTAAAAATTCTTGAATACAACGAATAATTTTAGGTCTCATAAAAGCTACTTTCCTAGCTTCTTCGTTCATCATTAAATCAACATATCTTCTTCTATATCTTTCTTCTTTATCCTGTAATCCATGGAATTTCTCTGGTAGTGGACGAAGTGCTTTAACTAAGTGAGTATATTCTAAACATTTAATAGTTACTTCTCCAGTTTTAGTCTTCATTACTTTTCCATATACTCCTACAATATCTCCGATATCAGCACTCTTAAATAGATTATATGCTTCTTCTCCAATATCATTGATTGAAATATAAATTTGAATAGAACCAGTCTTATCCTGAATAGTAAAGAATGAAGCTTTTCCCATCTTTCTAATAAACATAATTCTACCTGCTACTTTAGCTGTATCATCCATATTTTCAAAAGCATCATGTTCAACATCTTGATATTTTTCTTTAATATCTTTAGCAAAATCTTCTCTATCATATCTATGACCAAATGGATCTAATCCCATTTCTCTTAATTTTTCTGCTTTTTCTCTTCTAACTAATTCTTGCTCTGTAAAATTTCTTTCCATTTTTATCACTCCTTTTAATCTCTTACTACTTGCGTATGTACTAATAAATCATGAATAGAACATCCATCTTTTCTCATTAGTATCATAAATACTGACATAATAGTAACCATATATTGAATAGTACTAAATACTGTTAATCCATAAAAATATACTGTTCTTGAATTTGATAACATAAACATAAATGTAATTATATCTAAAAGAATAGAATTAGCAATAAATGCTCTAAATATCATTTGATTCATAGTTAATTCTCCAAGATCTGATTTAACTCTAATTTTCATTAACTGTTTACCAATAGTTTGACCACTATTATATAATTGAAAAACCACAAAGTATAAAATATTTAATATAATTGTAATCAATGAAACTATTCCATTTTTTCTAGCAATACTATAACTAAGATCCATGTTCTTATCAGCAAACTCACTGGTACTTATTTCTTGACTTGTAGCTTGTTTCATTAGTTCATTTACTTCATCTGTTGTTTTTTTATTTTCTTTAACATCTATAAATGGTGTTACTACCATTGAAGCAACAATATAAACTAACAAAACATCTATAAGAAAAGCTATTAATCTCTGAATAAAATAAGCTTTCTTATTGCTTCTCTTTTTCATAATAGTCCTCCCTAAATTTACTCAATAACAAGATTATATCATGAATGTTAGTTGTTTGATAGACTTTCTTTTTTAATTCATTAGCTGATTTTACTCCTTTAAAGTACCAACCAATATGATTTCTTATTTCTAAACAAGCTCTTTTCTCATCTTTTAATTCCATTAACATATTTAAGTGTTTTAAACACATATCTACTTTATCGTTTAAAGAAATATTAACTATAGGTTTTCCCTCTAAATAATTAATAGTATTTTCTATTATCCATGGATTACCTAAAACAGCCCTTCCAATCATAACTGCATCACAGCCAGTTTCAGTAATCATTCTTTTAGCATCCTCAGGCGTTTTTATATCTCCATTACCTATAACTGGAATAGATACAGCATCTTTAACACTTTTAATAATAGACCAATCAGCTTTTCCGCTATATCCTTGACTTCTAGTACGGGGATGAATACAAATTGCTGAAGCGCCAGCCCTTTCAACCACTTTAGCTACTTCTACTGCATTAATACTTTTATTGTCCCAGCCACTTCTCATCTTAACAGTTACTGGAATAGGTACAGCAGCTACTACAGATTTTACTATATCATATATTTTTTCAGGATTCTTCAACAAAGCTGATCCTGCTTGAGCTCTTACTGCCACTTTAGGTACTGGACAACCCATATTAATATCTATAATATCCGGTTTCATATTCTCATATATATACTTGGCCGATTTAACAAATGACTCTTTATCACTACCAAATATTTGTTGAACAATAGGTCTTTCTTCATCTGTCATATAAAGCATATCTAAAGTCTTTTTATTTTGAAATGTAATGGCCTTATCACTAACCATTTCAGCATATATTAAACCACAACCCATTTCTTTACAAATTCTTCTAAAAGCAGAATTACAAATACCAGCCATAGGAGCTAATACCACCTGATTTTTAATTGTAACATTACCTATTTTCCATTCCATAAATATCCCCTTAATCCATGCCTAGTATATCTTATATATACTAATTAAACAAGAAAAAAGATTCCAACAGGAATCTTTACATTACTTTCTTTTCTTTAATAAATCTCTAATTTCTTCAAGTAAAATAGCTTCATCAGTTTTAGGTGTAACTTCTTCAGCTGCTTCCTTTTTACCAATTGATGCAAGTTTATTAAATCCTTTTAAGATGAAGAATAATACTAATGCCATAATTAAGAAATTAATTACTGCAGTAATAAAATCACCATATTTAATAACTTGTCCTCCGTAGATTTTTAAAGTTCCTCCAACTTCTGCTCCACCAATACCATTAATTAATGGATTAATGAAGTCATCAGTTAATGCTGTAACGATTCCTGAAAATGCACCACCGATAATAACACCGACAGCCATATCCATAACATTTCCACGCATGATGAATTCTTTAAATTCACCCATAAAACCTTTCCCTTTTTTAGTAAC
>JAFWGF010000047.1 GCA_017512495.1 Bacilli bacterium | reverse complement strand
CATTATAAAGTGGTAATAATTAATAATGATACTGGTAAAACTAAGGTTACTGATGAAATACACAGAAAAGATTTTAATAGTAAAATAATAATTGATTATGAAACTATGAAAGTTAAAAATGTATCTTTATTTGATACAAATAATATTAAAAATGTATTGATGACATTATTTATAACAATAGCAGTTGAATTGATAATTGGTCTATTATTTGGATTAAAAAAATACACAAAATTAATAGTAATAACAAATATAGTGACAAATCTATCATTACAATTTTTTCAAACAATTATTTCAATACTTCTTGGCGGTTCATCATATAGTTCTTATGCAATGGTATTATTAGGATTAGAAGTGGTGGTTTTTGTAGTAGAATACATTATATATAAAAAATATATGAAGGATCGAAATAGCAATATAATAATACCATATGTAATACTAGCTAATCTTGTTTCATTGTTATCAACTGTATTTATAATTGGCTAATCATTATGAAAGAAATGTATTAAAATAAATGATAAAAGTCGCTTTATGTCAAATGAATAGTCATTAAGAATATCTTAATTTAATTAATATTAATAAGAACGGATTTTATCCGTTTTTTTATGATATAATATAAAAAGAGTTAGGCTAGAACTGGAAAAATGATATTGCAAATATACAAGACTATTGGGGTAGTTCTCGTAACAGCACTATGCCATCGTACAAGTACAATCGAGGTAATCATAAGTTTAGAAAGGAAGAAAAATATGAGTAAAAAGATAGTAGCCATCGGTGGTGGTGGAAACGGATTTAATCATCCATATGAATTGGAAAATCAAGATAAAGAGATTATACGATTAACAGGAAAGGAACATCCAAATTTTTTACTAATAGCACATTCTCAGCCATTAGAAAATCAAGAAGGTTATTTCCAAGTAATGGTTGATATTTATAATAAAATGTATGGATGTGAATGTAGAGATTTAAAAAGCGATAAACTTACTGATAAAAAGTATGTAAAAGAAATAATTGATTGGGCTGATATTATATTTGAAGGTGGAGGCAATACTCTTGATATGATAAAACTATGGAAAGAAACTGGATTTGATACTGTACTAAGAGAAGCTTGGGAAAATGGAAAAGTAATGTGTGGCGTATCAGCAGGTGCTAATTGTTGGTTTAAAGAATGTTCTTCTGATTCTTTACAAATAAAATATGGAAAAGATCAACCATTAATAGGTGTAGAATGTCTAGGCTTTGTTGATGGATTGTTTGTACCACATTGTGACGCTCCAGGAAGACTTGAAAATGCTAAAGATTTATTAAAAGAAAGTGATCAAATTGGATTATTAATATCAAGCTGTACTGCATTAGAAATAGTTGATGATCAATATAGATTAATCACAAGTGATGCATCAAATTATGGGATTGAGGCCTATGGTATAAAGTCATATTGGGAAAACAATGAATACTTTGAAGAAAAACTAGATACTACATTAGACTTTAAGCCATTAAAAGATTTAATTACTAAAAATATCAATAAAAATCGTGCAAAATAATAATAGTGCAATACAAAGATTTAATCTAAAAAATTAAGAATTTGGGTGTGATAAAATGTTTAAAGAATTAACGAATGATCCATTTTATATAGAATATAAAAAGTGTAATAGATGTGTATTAGATTATTTTATAATAGAAAGTAATTTAGACCACAAGGATGTATTATTATATGCAATGAATAAAATAAAAGAAGATGATAGTTTTATAACGATAGATAAAGATAAAATGATATATAAAAAAATTGATTCAAAAGAACTATTTCAATTACCTAATGATTATGAAAAAGAAAGACATAATTTAGGAAATGGATATAAAAGACCATATTGGTTTTTGTTTCTAGATCCTCCTCATAAAACAAATTATAAAATAGATGATTTTATAAAGATAAATAATATATTATTTCCCAAAGGGAAAGATAATCTAGAAATATATGATTGGAACGTAGAATGGTCTAATTATTTTGATGATGGATTAGAATGGTGGGGTGCAGCTGCTATATCAATTTATGATAAATTAATGAATCGATATGTAATAATACTTGCATCATCTACTGATTGATACATATTTAGTTTAAGAAAGGGATAAAAAATGAAAAAGAAGAACAAAAAACCTGAAGAATCAAAAGAAAACAAATCATATATGTTACCAATTGGTATGTGTATAGGATTAAGTATAGGAACAGCAATAGGTGCCGCTACTAATGATATGACATTATGGATGTCAATGGGATTAAGTATAGGATTATGTTTAGGATTAGTATTTTCAAATAGCGATGATAAAGATGATGATAATAAATAAAGGAGATAATATGAATAAAAATCTATATGAAATGATATTTAAAAGAAAGTCTTTTCATCTATTCAGAAATATAGGAAATGAACATATAACAGAGGATGAATTAAAAGATGTAGAAAACGAATTTAAAAAAATCAAACCATTAGTAGAAGATATTAAAGTAAAAATAAAAATAGTAAAAAAAGAATCCATTCTAAGAGGACAAGAATATTGCATATTATTCTATTCTGAAAAGAAAGAGAATTATCTTCAAAATATAGGTTATCTTGGAGAACAATTAGATTTATATCTAGTATCTAAAAATATAGGTACATTATGGTTTGGTATAGGTAAACCAGATGAACAACAATTAGATGGATTAGATTTTGTTATAATGATGGCTATTGCTAAAGTAGACTCGTCTGATAAATTTAGAAAAGACATGTATAAAAGTAAAAGAAAAGAGATATCTGAAATATGGACTGGTGATAAATACTTAGATATTGCTAATATAGTTAGATTTGCTCCTAGCGCTTGTAATACTCAACCTTGGAAAGTGGAAACAACTGATAAAGAAATAAAAGTATATAGATATCACAAAGAAGGTAAAAGAGGAATAATGCCTAAAGATAAAGTTGTTTATTATAATCAAATAGATATAGGTATATTTTTATGTTTCTTAGAATTATGCTTAGAACATAATAGTATTAATTATAAAAAAGAACTGTTTACAGAAGAAAATCATGATAATGAATACAATTTAACTGCAAAATACAATCTATTATGATAGATATATTAATTGTCAAATAGTTGTAAATATAGAAATTATGTGTTTCATGAATAAAACAAATATATATGTTATGATACAATAGTATAAAGAGGTGTTTATAATGAATGAAAATAATAATGGAATGAATCCTAATGCTGGGTTAAATCAAGAAAATAATAATGGAATAAATCCTAACGTTGAAACAAATCAAAATAATGATAATATTGACAATACAAATAATAATACAGTTCAACAAGAAGATAATAATAAAAAAGATAAATCAATCAAATCATTGACTGCACTGTTAATAATTGGATTAGTTTTATCAATTATTCGAATACCTCATTTATTAGAAAAAGCAGGTGCAGAATATAATTTTATGGATACTGATGTATTTTCTTTAGTTATGCTAGTTTTAGGAGCTATTTGTATAGTTGCTTTCGTATTATCATTAATATTTAAAAATAAAAATTTTATTATAAATATAATATCTGGTATATTATTATTTGTTACTGGAAGTATTATTGGTAATATTATAGGAATATTAATTATTATAGATTCAATAAGAACAAAAAAAACGCAAAAACAAATTAATACTTAATAAAAATTCAGGTAAAATAAGACTAAAGATGTCTATAGGGCATCTTTTTGTGAGAAAGAGTATGACAAACAAATTATAATTATGAAGACTCTATGTTTTTATCAAGACTACTAAGTAATGTTTAAATATGGAAATAAAGATCTAAAGTTGATCTTTTTTTATGTTATAATTTTTATAGGTGAAATATATGCAAGCTATCGCAACATTATTAACATTTATATTCTGGGGAATTGCTGATTTGTTTTATAAGATAGGTAATAGAGGAGAAGGCAATAGAAACCATTTAAAGACAGGTATTATGGTAGGTCTAGTAATGGGTATTCATGGTACTTATTTATTACTTACAACTCATACTAATATTAATATTATTGATATTATTAAGTATTTACCAGTATCATTTTGTTATATTGCTAGTATGATAATTGGTTATAGAGGACTTAAGTATCTAGAATTATCTATATCTAGTCCTATTCAGAATACTAGTGGTGTTATTGTTGCTTTATTATTTATTATTTTCTTTAAAGAACATTATGATTATCCTTTCTATATAGCATTAGTTTCTATTTTTATTGGAATTATTGTTTTATCAATAATAGGTTTAGAGAAAAATAAAAAAGAAAGAAAAGAATTTAACAAAAAAAATACTTTTCAAAAGATATTAACATTAACAATACTATTTCCATTAGGTTACTGTTTACTTGATGGATTAGGTACTTTCTTAGATGGAATCTATTTAGATAAATTAGAATTAATTGGAGAAACTGCTTCATTAATTGCTTATGAATATACATTTGCTTTATATGGATTAGTTACATTTATATATTTGAAGGTTAAGAAAGAAGATTTCTCTATAGTTAAAGAAAAACCAAAGTTAGCAGCTGCTTTATTTGAAACAGCAGGAGAGATATTTTATGTAACTGCGATGAGTGGTAATTCTACTGTTGCTGCTCCTATTATAGGCAGTTATTGTGTATTATCTATGTTATTATCAAGAATATTCTTAAAAGAAAAACTTTCAAAAAAAGAATATATTGGTATATTCTTAGTACTTATTGGAGTAATTATTTTAGCACTTCTTGATGTGTAAGTATTGAAATATGTATTTTTGTGATATACTTTATTTGTATGGAGGGTATAATGAAAAAGAAAATTAATAAGGATAATTTACGACTAATGGTTTTCTCAAGCGCAAAAGAATTAGGAGATAAGGTAGATAGACATCTACTAGAAATGTATAAATTAGATCCAGAAAAGTATACATTTCAAATTGATTTTAAAGAATTATATTTTGAAGATGGACATCAAAAGATTGAAATTAATGAAACAGTAAGAAGCATGGATTTGTTTTTATTAACCGATATAGGTAATTACTCATTAGAGTATAAAATGCATGGATTTATTAATCATGCTTCACCAAATGATTTGTTTACGCAATTAAAAGATGGTATTGGGGCATCTAATGCCCATGCTGATAAGATTAATGTTGTAATGCCATTACTTTATGCAGGTAGACAACATAGAAGAAATACAAGAGAAAACTTGTTGTGTGGTGCAAGTTTATGGGAGATAGATAACTTAAGTCGAGTAAGAGGTTTTATTACATTTGATGCACATGATCAGGGTGTAGAACACGCTATACGTAATATGGAATTTAATAATTTCTATCCAACTAATTCAATATTAGAAAATTTAATAACTGATTTACCTAAAAACAGACTAAAGAAAATAGTTTTTGTTGCACCTGATAATGGAGCAACTGGAAGAAGAAATGTTTACCTAAATTCATTTAACTCTAAATTTATTCATAGAGAAGCTGGTAGCTTTGTAAAGCAAAGAGATTATAATAATTTAGTCGATGGTAAATATCCAGTCATTAGTCATGACTATTCGGGAAATAAAAACCTTGAAGGATACACTGCAATAATAAGTGATGATATGATTTCTTCAGGTGGAAGTATGTTTGATTGTATAGAAGAATTAAACAAATATGGAGTAACTCATATCTATGTATGTGTAACATATGCTTTATTTACTAGAGGAATAGATAAATTTAAAAAATATTATGAAGAAAAGAAATTATCCGGAGTATATACAACTAATCTTTCATATATACCAGAAGAATATAAAGAAGAAAAATGGCTACATATTTGTGATGTGTCAGAGTATTTAGCTGAAATTATTTATAATATCCATAATGATTTATCAATATCTACATTAATGACAGATAAATCATATCCAGTAAGATTATTAGAAGAAAAATTTACAAAGAATAATTAGTGAAAACATTACTTTTTTAGAAAATAATACATAAAAAGTATTGATAATAAAGTAAATAAAATGTATACTAAGCAGTAAGGAGGAGAGGAAATGAATAGAATTTTAAAAATAAGTAAATATCTATTATCTATCGTTTTATGTTTAATGCTGTTTAGTATAACTAATGTATATGCTGAATCAAGTGAAACTATAGAAACAACTCAAGCTACGATTACCATAGATGCTAATGGTGGAGTTCCAGGAGATAGCTTTAGCAGTAGTATTGTATTAACAGAAGAAGAAACGTATGCAGTAAGTGGTCTTAATGAAGATTTTTTAAAAGCACCAGAAGGAAAAAAATTTGCTGGAATTGAAATGATAGATAAAAATGGTGAAGTTAGAGGTATAGCTGATTCCGTTCTTCTATATGGGTATTCTGACTTTGATAATATGACATTAAGATTCCATTGGGGAGAGCCAGTTAGTGATATTAATTTAACTTTAGAATATCCAAAAGCTGGTGATAGTACAGATACTCCACAAGATGAATATGGATATTATGATACTAATGAACAAACTAATAAACCGCAAATTACAGTAGAATCAGAATATAATTTTGAAATTCAATTTATGGATTGGATTGATGAAAATTCATTTAATGAAGAATATGAATACTTTGAAAAACCATTTATAGGTACTTTTGAAAGTGGTAAAACATACTATGCTCATGCAGATATATATAACAATAATTTAGAATATGCTTTCAATGATGTTGATTCCTTAAATATAAAAGTAAACGGTGAAGCAGCTGATGTATATAAGGTAGTTGGTTATTCAACATGGATTTCAATTGCATTAAGAGTAAAAATTGCTGGATATGAAGTAATCAAAGGTGCTGAACAAAAAGTAGTTAGTGGAGAAGATGCAGAATTTGAGATTGATGCAGATTATAGTTTGTTTAAAGATGGAGGAAAAGTATATATAGATGATGATACTAATCCACTTGATTCATCAAATTATACTTCAAGAGAAGGAAGTACTATTATTACATTAAAAAAAGAATATGTTAATACATTATCTGAAGGAGTACATACTTTAAAAGTTTTATTTAATGATAATAATACAGCTACTACTTCATTTACTGTAGTTAAAAATTCTACTAATACAAGTAATAGTAAAGCAGAAATTGAACCACCTCATACTGGAATAACTACTTCTGCTAATAATAATGCTTTGTTATATATCATAGTATTAGTGTTAAGTATTCTTACAATTAGTAAAACAATTTTATTGAAAGACTAATTATTAAAGACTCGTTTGAGTCTTTTTTTAGTTAAAAATACTTGTACGAAGAAAAAAATTAATTAATTGTAGATTTTACTAGGTACATTGTTTTTTTTATGTTATAATGTAGTAGATAGTAATAATAAGAATTGAAGATACTGATAATACTCTATAATAGAATAGTGGTGATTATGTGAAAATACAAACTAAAAACAAACTTATGCTACTTATAGTTATAATGTTTCCTTTTGTAACAACAGGCTGTGTTAAATATAACGAAGAATTAAAGATACACGGTACTAAGTCAATGAATATCTATGTAACTTTTGCAGTTAATCAATCTATAGTAGATTATAAGTTTGATGATGAAAAGATTGATCAACTTAAAAGTAAAGGCTATTCAGTAAAAGAATATAAGTCTGATAAGTATAAAGGTATAGAATTAAAATATAAAATACGTAATATTGATAAAGTAAGTACTAATAAAGATACTACTTATTCATTAACTAGTATTCGCAATGAAGTTCCAGATAAAATGTTTAAGATTAAGAAAAGTTGGTTTAAGAATTATTATAAAGCAAACTTTACTTTTGATTCTACTGATATAGAACCTATAACAGTTTCTGATGAATCATTAGATAGTATAGAGTATTTATGTGATGATGGTAGTGTCATTACTGTTAATCAAGGTGAAGAAATAAAAGAAGGTTGTCACAGAGCATATGATTATGAAATAAAAAATGCTAAAAGTAAAAAACCATTAAAAAGTGAAGAATTAACTGATAAGATTAATCAAGATAATGATTTAAAATTTATTGTTAAATTAAATAAAAAAGCTATTTCTAATGATGCGGATAAAACTAAACATAATAAAGAATTAACTTGGAATTTAAAAACTAATGGTATTACAAATATTAACTTTGAGTTTTCATTATATAATTACTTCCATATATTTATAACGTTATTAATAATTGTTATTATTGCATCTGGAATTGTATTACTTATAAAAAGAATAAAAAGAAGTAAAAAAAGAAAAAAGAAGTAATAATATAAATGAATGAGAGGATTGGATAGTATGAAACAAATTAAAAATATTTTAAGTAATAAGAAAGTAAGTTCAATAATATTAGGTGCTATTATTATAATCTTAGTAGCAGTAGTTATTGTTAATTTGTTCTTTATTAATAAAGATCTTAATTCTAAGAAAATAAAGAATGAAGATGTATATGTTTATTTTGGTGATGAAAAATTTGATTATAAAGGTAATATTACTTTAGATCATGAAGGTAAAATTACTAATATTAAATTTGATAACAAGAAGGTTACTTTGTATAGTGAACCAATATATTATGCTAAAAAGGAAAAAGTTATTTTACCAGTTCCTTATAGTGTGGTTAATACAAGTGTTGGACTTCAAAATAAAGTTATGTATTATACAGAAATTGTAAGTAGAGATGGTTATTACTATTTGGTTAATAATGAATTGGATTATAAATTAAATAATAATTTCTTATTTGATGGATCTGATATGTATATATTTATACAGTCATCTAAAGTTACTTTTGGAGATAAAGAAATTGAAATATCACCACTTAGTTACGTAAACTATGTTTTTGATACAAAAGATTTATATATTTATAATTATGAAAAAAAGAAAATTGAATACTATGAAAATGTTGATCAAGATGTATTTGTTTCAAATAAAAATTATAAAGTTAATTTGAGTTCAGATAATATAATTATTAATGAAAAGCAAAAATTATTAATGAAAAATTTTGATTATTTAAAGAAATTGAAGGGATAAAATGAAGAAAATACTTGGCTTAATATCAGTTGTTTTAGTTATAGTAGCAGTTATCTACTATAATCATTATAATGCTATTCGTACATTTGATATGGACGGGTATCTTTTTCAGTCTGATAATATAACTAAGTATTTAGTAAATGGAGAAACTGCCAAAGATGAAAAAGTAGAATATATAAAAGTTAAATATGATGATTATTTATATCAAGGTAGAGGTAGTTACTTTGTAGGAGATTATAAAAAGACTCCTGTTAATTTAGATTACCCAGTAGTATCTAAAGATAGTTCTACTTTACTTATTTTATCTGATCAAGGAAAATTGATAGATAATAGATTTAGAAAAACTGCTACATACGCTAATAGTTTAATTAGTGACAATAAGCTATTTAATGAAAATGACTATGAAAGAGCTGATAATTTAACATATCTATTTGTTGAATTAGATGATAGTATTTTTGTTAATTTGAATGAATTAAAATTTTCTAAAGGTGGTAAAGAATATAAAATACCAGTAAATTCCTTTATTTACTTTTTTGAAGGATATCTTCGTTACTTTAGTTTAAAAGATGGTAAATATGTTTATAGTGAAATTAAAGGTTTAGATAAATCGGTAAATGTTACTGCTTTAAATAAAAAGTATTCATATCCTGATTTTATTGAAAGACTAGGATTATTTACTGCTGAGGAAGAAGAACAAGATTTTGAACTTCCACCACTTATTGAGCAAGAAGAGGAAGAAGTTCCTGAAGAAAAAGAAAAAAAGCCAGCAGAAGAACAAACTAAACCTCCTGAAGAAGTAACATATGTTAAACCTTCAGTTCAATTTGATACACAAAGAGCTAGTGTTTATTCTATGCAAGGTAAATTAGAAATAAATGACCCAACTAATCAAATTGTTAAATTTCCTACTTTTGAATTTTGGAAGGGTAGTACTTTAGTGGTTAGAAAAACTTTTGTTACTTCTGAAACCATTGAAGTAAAAGGATTATATCCTAATACAGAGTATGATGTAATAGGTGTTTTCCATTATAAAAATCAAGATGGTCAAGAAATAAAGAACGAGTTTACAAAATTTAAAATTTCTACTAAAGACATTAATAGTCTTGAAACACTAGATGTCTCTGTTAATAGTATAAAAGCATCAACTAATTATGCTGACTTCGTTGGTGTAGGATTAAATAATAAGAGTAGTGATGAGGTTTTAAAAGGTATTAGAAAAGTAGTTGTTAATATTGGAAACAATAACTATCAACTTGGTTCAGCTCTTGTTTCAAAACTTGTGCGTCTAGAAAGATTTGATTATAGTACAGCAAAATCATTATTGAGTAATACAAGATATGATGCGGATTTTACTTTTTATGATGTTTCTGGCAATGAATTGAAGGTATCTGGAGGACATTATGAATTTAAAACCACAAGACAAGCTCCTTCAGGAATGTTAGCTGTTAAAAGTAAAAGCATAAGCAAAGCTACTTTGAAGTTTGATATTACAAATAAAGATAATATTGATATAGCAAACATGAAATATGTCTTATCTGATTCTACCGGTAGAATAATCGAAGAAAAAGCAATTACTGATTTAAATGTAGTTGTAGAAAACTTAGATGCTAATGAAATATATTCAATAATTTTATACGGTGATTATGATTTAGAAGATGGACAAGGTATATTAAAGAATCAAGTAATTGCTGATGGTAAGTTTAGTACAGAACCATTAACAACATTAGGTTATGTAAAACTAAACTTTGAAGATATAGTAACTACTACAGAGAGTTTTAGCTATAAATTGAGTATTAATAATGAAACTAATAATGTATTACGAAATTTATTAACTAGTATTGAAATAGTTCTTAAAGATAATAACGATAGTAGTTTTAGTAAGAATATTAGACTTACACAAGAACAATTTAACACTTTAATAGCTGGTGGTGTATTAGATTTAAATTGTACTGGTTTGTCATCAAATCATACATATAAATTTGAAGCGGTATCTTATGTTACTTTAGGTTCAAAAACACATGAGATTAAAACATTAAGTAATGTTAATAATGTTAAAACATTGAAAGCGGATGCTAGTATTGATATTGTTAACAAGTTTGTTAATGAAAATATTATTGATTATGATGTTAGAATAATTGATGAAGATTATGCAATACAAAACAGCAGAGTATTACTTGAAGTACGTAATGATATTGGTGTTTTAATTTATTATGATGAATTAACAGTAAATGGAAATTATAAGCATATTACTATCGATAAACTTGATGCAAAAAGATATTATAGTTTCTCATATAAAGCCGAAGGTTATAATATTGGACATACAAACAAAACATTTATTGCTGATTATGAGTTGTTTAATGAAAGAATACTTACTGAAGAAGGATTATTTGGAACCGTTGAAATTGAAAGTTTATTAAAACAAGTAACTAGTAAAAATGTTTTCGATATTAAAAATAATAGAAGATGGAAAACCGGTGGAGATCGTGATGCCAGTAGACGTCATACTGATTTAGATCAAAACACAGTATCTTTAGGTGCTAAAAATGGTTATCGTACTTATTCATATTACTTACCTGAATATAAAGGTAAAACTTTTACAGTTAGTTTTAAAGTTAAATATGCTGATGAAAATAATCGACCTGTATATATTTGTCCTAGAGGATCTAATAACTGTAGAGATTATCAAATAACAGGAATTACTAAAGATAATTGGTTATCTTATTCTAAAACTTTTACTATTAATTCAAGTAGTCCATATGTAAGTTTTACGATAGTTGAGTTAGATGGTGAAAATAAGATTACTACGGCAGTTATAAAGGATTTACAATTCGAGGTTGGTAGTAGTGCTACATCATATACACCATATAGAGAGAAACCTAATTATATAGGTACATTCATAACTAACTTAACAGATCGTAATCATGAGATATCTAGGGATGAATTTCATTATTATCTAAGATTTTATCGAAATGATGAACTTGAAGATGAACAAGAATTTGATTTTAATGATGATTATGTTGTGGTAGATGCTATTTCTACTAATGAAATAACTCCATCTAGTCAATATAATATTAAGCTGAGTGTTAAAAAGCGAATAATTGATGAAGAGGGTAATCTTGCTTATCGATATTATGATTTATCTAGTCTTAACTTTGCTTCAGATGACGAAATACGTACTATTAGAAGTTATGAAGATTTAATGGCGATACATACTTCAGGATTTTATTTAGTCGCAGCTGATATTGACTATCGTAATAAAACTGGATATATTGATCCTGTCTTTAACGGTATTATTGATTTCCAAGGACATAAAGTATATAGAGATACATCTACTAATGGTTCTACTGGTAATTCTAGTCCAAGAATATTTACTAATATTGGTAGTAATGGAATTATAAGAAACATTGATATTCATTATTATATTGATGGTAGTGCTAGAGGAGAATATCAAGGTATTGCTTATTATAATTATGGTACTATTGAAAATATTATGATAACTCTAGAAGAGGGTAATAATAAACCAAACACTATATTTACTTTGTGTGCGCGTGAAAATTATGGTACTATTAAAAATTTCGTAGTTAAAGCAAAAGATTCACTTAGTGCCGAGCGTGGTTCAGGATTCTTGGCATATGATAATTATGGTACTATTATGAATGGTTATTTATATGGAGAACCACTTAATGCAGCATTTTATAATAATGCTAGTGGTTATAAATATGTAGGTGCTGTTGCCGCATATTGTGGTAGTAACTCATATTTAGCTAATATTTTCTCTTTAATTGAAGTAAATATTGGAGAAGATATAGCTACTACTTCATATCAATATGAAGTTGGTAATATTGCTGGTAGATCTGATAGAACAATTATTAGAAATGTATATTCTTATGCTAATAGTAAAAATAGAAATCGTGCTAAAGATGCTAATATTTATACTGATACAGTTACAAAGAATATTAATTCTAGTAATACGTATTATATTTCAAATACTGATTATGATGGATCATATTCAAATAAACTATCTCCTGGAACATTAAGACTAGAAAGTTTCCAAGAAATGCTTAATAGTAATGGAGGATTTGATGTAAGCAATTATGTTAAATTTGGTTACTATCCACACGTAATATGGCCTGATGTTATGCCAAATCAAGATTATATTGCTTTACCAGCTGATGATAATAATAATTTGGACTATTTAAGTATTGAGGATAGAGTAGAAAATGATGATGAGACAGTAGAGGCAACATTGGTTTTCAAAAATCCTGGATATGATGTAATTACTGGATTGTACTTCTCTGATGGTTTGAATGCAAGAATTATTCCTGGTAGTCAAGTTAATGAGAATAACAGATCAAAAATTAGAGTAACATTCTCAAATCCAACTAATTATATTTCAAAATATAGTTTAAATAGAATTACAAGAGCATATTCTTCAGGTGTAACTGCCGGAGATATAACATATGGTGATAAAGAACGTATTGTTGAAGTTGATATGTATAAAAACATACGTAATATTACGGAATTTAAAGCTATTAAAACGAATAGTGCTAGTTTATCATTTAATTATAAATTACAGACTGATCTTGATTTTAATGGTGAAACATTTAGTATTGGTACATTTACTGGAAAAATAGATGGTAATAATCATACAATTAAGAATATTAGAGAGAATGATAACAACTTTATTAACTTACTACGCGGTGGTACTTTGAAAAATCTATTTATAGATACATATGTTAATACAGGTATTGGTGGTAGTGGTACTTCATCTTATGGAGGATTGATCGGACAAGCTGATCAAAGTTCTAATATTGATAATGTTCATTTAAAGAATGTTTCTGTTACAAATAGAAATGCATATGTTGGTGGATTTATTGGATATACTAATGGTATTTTCATAACTAATTCTTCGATTACTGATGTTCATGTTTATGAAACTGATAAAAATGTAATTAGAAATAGTGGTCGATATGGTGGACTTATTGGTGAAAATAACAATACAATTATTCAAAATACATATGCACAAGGAGTTAATATAGACATTGTTTATGCTCAATATACTCAAGGTATTGGAGGATTAATTGGTAGACATAACTCTGGTTATATCCAAGATTGTTATGTAGAAGGAACTGTTTCAAGTAAACATATTGAAACAGGAGGTGTTACTGGATATAGTTCTGGATATATTGAAAGAGTTATTAGTAATGTAGATGTTTTATCTCAACAAGACTCTTTAGGAGGAATAGTTGGATATTCAACTAATGATAATATATTCAATACACTTGTTTTAGGTAATGTTTATAGTTCTAAAGATGCAATTAATCAAAATAGAACAATAGGTAACCGTACTGCAGCTAATTCGAACTATGCATGGGAATTCCAATTAGTAAATGGATTAATTGACAGAAGAACTAATGGTGAAATATTATTAACAAATGATGAATTGAAGTTAGAAAATACTTATGATGCTCAAATAAAGATTGGTAATAAGTATGATTTAAGTAAGTTAGAAAATAGTAAGGGACAGAACTTAATCCCTAAATTAAAATATTTAAATGAGGATAAACTATTACCAAATCAGAAAGATATTGCTTATTTCAATGATGATTTCAGAGTAAAAGATATTAATATTAGTAGTTCATTGAATGATGCAACTATTCAGATATTTATTAATAATCCTGCAGCTTATGAGATAAAAGATGTATCTATTGATGGATTAAGAATTGATCAAGTAAATAAAAACATCTATTCTGAAGGACAAACAATGTATGAAGTACATGCTGTTCCTGAAAGATATTATGATAGTTATTTAATTGATAAGATAGTTTATAATAATGGTACTAAAGATGTTACACTTGAAATAGCTTCTAAAATTAATTTGACTTTCTATAAAGACTTAAATACATTTGAGGATTGGCAACAAATAGATAGTGATATTTATGAAAACTATCGTTTGACTGGAGATATTGATTTTGCTGGAAAAACAAATGTTAAAACGAAAGTTAGCTTTAATAGATTAGAGGCTACTGATGGTGGTCATACTATTAAGAATATAACTTATAATCATACAGCAACTTCAGGACAAGTTGGTTTGATAGATACAATATATTCTAATATTAATGGTGTAACTTTTGAAAATATTACTATTAATAGTAATTCATCGACGTCATTTACTGGTATTATTAGGTTCTTAAATGGAACTATGTACAATGTTAATTTTAACAATGTTAAGGTTTTAGCTCCGAGAGCTTCATATAATGGTATGATTTCATTTAACCAATCTCCTGATATTAAAAATATTGAGCTTAATGATATTGAAGTAACTGGAGTAAGTTATCTTGGTGGATTTATTGGTATTATGCGTTACTTTGATATTGCTCATGTTACTGCTAATCACGTTACTGTAACAGGAACTGGTGATTATATTGGTGGTGTTGTTGGTTATCGTGATCACAGTAGTTATTCGACGATATTTAATGTTTCAGCTAATGATCTCCACGTAACCGGACGAGATGAAGTTGGTGGAGTATTCGGTCGTGCAGCAGGTGACTATATAAGCGCTACTGATGCTCACGTGTCGGGTAGAAGATTCGTTGGTGGAATTTGTGGTAGACACTATGTTACATACACGAATTACTACAGTCTTAAAGATGCAGAAGTCACCGGTAGTGAATACTACATTGGTGGAGCCTTTGGATATTCTTATCGAGCGTATTATGTATTCCTCGATAATGTTACAGTAAAAGGTACGAGAGTTAATGGCGACAATTATGTTGGTGGTATTTCCGGTATCGGTGGATATGGAGTTTACTACTCAGGAATTAAAAATTCAACCGTAACTAATGCTGGTAACTATACTGGTGGTGTTAGAGGTAAACTTGAATATGCCGCAGTTGGATATACGTATGTTTATAATACTAAGATAACGGGAGTTAATTATGTAGGTGGAATAGCTGGTCACCACTCTAGTACTAGTAGTACAATCTATTACAACATTTCCAATGCAGAAGTTACTGCGACGGGTAATTATGCTAGTGGTTTAATTGGTAGAGTATCCAATTTGAATACCACTTCGGCGACAAATATGTTATATATTTATAGAAATATTCTGGCTGGAAGTAAAATTAGATCAAATGGTAATATAGCTGGTGCTATCATGGCCAATTCGGAAAAGAATCCGTTCCCAGCACATTTCTATGATAATTTTGTAGTTGCTGATGTAACTAGCTTTGGTGGAAATATATCACAATTCTTTGTTGGTAATGATGATGCTAATTCAACATATACATCATTGTTATGTTATAGTACAACAAATAGTAGTGGAGAAGTAGTTTATAATACTAATCGAGGTATTAGAGCTTTTGAAGGTTCTACATATAATGGTGTAGCTCTTTCTACCCATACATTCCCTGAAGCAGTAAAATTATATTCTAATAATCAATTGAGAGTTCAAGCGACATTTAAAGATTTACTTGCTGGTACATATGATTTCAGTCAAGTAACCTCTGGAAAATATCCATATTTAACATATCAATGGAATGGTAGTGGATTACAATTATTTGATTTACCAGCTGCTTCTGCAGGACCAAATCATGCTCCTTCAGCAGGTAGACAAATGATGTCAGTTAGACCAACTGTAGCTAGTTTCCCAGATGTTAAAGTTTATGTTAGTGATGTTGATAAAATTAATGTAGAGTTTTCTAGATTAGAACCTGAAATGACATTTACTATTAATAATCAAACTCTTCCAATTGAACAATTATCATATACATATTATTATGACTTCAAGGAAGACTTTATGATTCTGTTAAATGACGGAATTAATACTAAACAAATTACTATTTCAGCAAAAGATTTAAGAGAATATAGTAGTGTTATAGGAAATAATTATTATTTCTTAAATGGTAATAAGGTTACAGGTAATGATGAAGTTTCTTTAGAAAACATGAGTTATCAAAAGAAAAAATCAGTTAATCCTAGTAAACTAGATTACAGCAAAGTAAACTATCGCGTTCAAATGTTAGCTAATAATAATGTTCCAGTAAATATCTATAACGATAAAATTCTATTATCTAATAAGAATATCTATGATTTAAATTCTAAAAAGATTATATCTAATTCTTTTGAGAATCTTACATTAGTTGATAGTGTTCCGTTATATCACTTTGACTATGGTAATAATACGATAGATACTTATTATAATTATTCTGTTATAAATGGAGAATATATAAGTAAACAAGTATTTGTTACTGATGAATCGTTAGAAATTATTGATTCTACATTGAATAATGTTAAGAATAGTATTTTAATCGATCAAGATAAAAATAGTGAATATGTTATTTATCTTGGAACAGATGGAAAATTACATAGTTTGAAAGCAGATATAAAATTCCCTAAGAATTTTAAAAACAATAATATTAAATCTATTCGTACGGATTTATATAATGACAGTGACATTGTATTTGTTCTATATAATAATTATGATTATGTTATATTTAATTATAAAAAAGGAACTGTAATTGAACAATCAATGAAAAATAGTAGTGATTTAACCCAATACTTTGTATCATCTTTTGGCAATAAACAAGTTAAAAATAACAAAGCAAAAGAATATCAAGAATCTTTAGATTTAGTTCAAAAGATTGAAAATAAAGATATAGATACAGTATTAGGTCGTGAAACAAGAGATCAAAGTATTGTTGAAGGTAGTTATAAAACTGTTTATAATCCAACAACTAAAAAGTATGAAATCTACAAAGTACCTAATATTAATGATAATTTCAATGATAAAGCTACTTTAGATGAAGTGCTTTCTACTAAATCTATTTCAAATGTTATTAATAATGATATGGCATTATATAGATATTACATTGGAACTGAGAACCGTAATCGTACTATATTATTTGGTGTATTAGCTATAGTAACAAGTATAATTCTTGGTATCGTAGCAGCAGTATTATTGTTAAGAAGAAACATTTTGAATACTAATAAATAAGAAGCAATTTAATGTACTTACATTAATTGCTTTTTTTAATAAAAATAGTAAATAAGTGTTTCTTTTTTATTAAGTATCTGGTATACTGTAATAGGATAGTCTATAAATATAGAGGATGTGATTGTATGCTAAAGAAAAGTGTTTTAATAATAGCTCCAATTCTTCTTGTAATTGGTCTTATTTTTGCTTATGGTATTAAGAATTACAATTCAAGATATGTTACATTCCAAGCGGATGGACATATTTTTGCAGAAGGTAATAATAAAACAGTAAAAAAATACTTTTTTGATACTAATACAAAATATAAACAAGTTGATGATAATGTTATTATAACTACTGATGATAATAAGAATATAACTGTTCCAAGTGAAACATTTATTCACTATAGTGACGGTTCTATTTCAACATTTTCTAAAAGCGTTGTTTTAAATTTAGATGATATAACTAAAAATAGTGATTCATACAAGTATTACAATGTTTTTCCAGGAACTATTTTTGTAAAATCAGGGTCTGACTATTCTATTAACTACCTAGATGGTAAACTTAGATTTAAAAATTTAATATTGAAGATTAATGATAACAAATTTATGATTGTTGGTAATAATATTAATCTAAAAATTGGTGATAACGAAAAGAAGTTTAATAATACTTATTTAGAAGTTACTTATTTAGATGGAAATGTTATTAAAATTAATAATCAAAGCGTTTCATTCCAAAGTGTAAGTGATGAAGTTCTAGTTGAAATGGGAGATGGAACAATAATTGATTTTGTTAATAAAGACATTTACAAAGATAAAGTAAAGAAACTTGCTTTAGGTGAGATGACTATTGATAGTGACGATAATATTTCAATAAGCAGTGAAGATAATAAATCAATCACTGGAGAAAAAGATCAAGGTGAAGAAGGAGAAGGAGATGCTGATTCAAGTTCGAGTTCCTCATCAAGTAGTAGTTCAAACATAAACGGTAATGGTAATCAAAATACTAGAGAACAATTACCAAATATTAATCCGGGTGTTGTTGATACAACAACTGATTCAATAGAAGAAGTTGTAGATGCGAATGCAAGAGTTAAAGATGCAGAATTCCAAATTGTTAATATGGATGTTAATGCAAATCATTTAGTTGCTTCAGTTTCAATTACTGATACAGCTGCAGTATTAACTGGACCAATTAATATTAAAATAATTGAAGCTGGTACTAATAAAATAGTTTATGAAACAAATGATGAATCAGGATATAATCTTATCGATATTGAAAATGAAACTTTAGTTCCAGAAACTAATTATATCCTAGTTATGAATTCTGATTATGTTAAAAACAATGTTACATATAATAAAGATTTTATTCAAAAAACATTTATTACTGATTCTATAGGTGTTACATTAGACAGATATTATGTTTCTGATAATCAATTGCAAGTAAATGTTAAAAAGAGTTCTTATTCAGATGTTGCAAGTGTTGATGTTGCTTTAGAAGATAATGAAGAAAGAACTTTAAAGACACTTACAGTACCTTTAGAATTAGGAGATAATATTATTAATTTTACACCACTAGAAAATAATACAAATTACAAAGTTAGAGTTTACAATTTCGTTTATCAAGATTCTGTGGTTACCGATGGTTTTACTATATTAAAGAAATATGAAACATTAAAGAAGAAGCCTACTATAGGAGAAACTACTTTCGAAATAGATAAAAAGGAAGGTAAATTCAATATGCATATTAATAATATGCTAGATCCTGATGGTGGTATTATTAGTTACAAATATGAAGTATATGATGCTAGAGAAGTTAACAATAATCCTGCTACAAAACCTATTACTATAATTGAAAAGAGCAATAGTGCATCTGCTTCGTTGAAAGTTAATAATAGTACAATTTCTAGAGGTGTTCCATATGTCTTTAGAGTTGTAATGACATTTAATGATAATGAAAAAGAATATGATTATACAACAGAATTAAGTGAAGTCATGAAAATGGATGGTGTTTCATTCCCGATAATCAAGTTTAACAAAACTGAAGTAACATTTGAAAGAATAGTTGGAGATATTGAAATAGTTGACCCTGATAATACTATTAATTTAAATGATAGTTCAATTATTAAAGTTACATACACTAGTTCAGTTGGAGAAAGTAAAACAATTACTTCTAGTGGTAGTCTAGTTATTCCTATTACTGAAGCGGTTGGATTAAGAGCTAATGAAACATATACGTTCTCAGTTATGGCAACAGTTGATTTACAAGATGGTAATCCTCCAATAGATTCATGTTATATCGGAAGTGTTATCGTTAAAACTGAAGATCCAAATCCATTTAAAATGGAATATAATCAAATTGATGATCCGGCTCATGTATTTACAATCGATGCTCAATTATTGAGAAAAGCTGATTCTACTGAGTTAGAGGCAAATACTTTAACTGGTATTACATTTAATTTATATCAAGGAAAAGGAACTACTGGTAAACTAGTAAAAACAATTACACATAAAGATTTAAATGATGATCATTACGAAAGTGATTTAAGAGGAATGTATTATGATCAACAATTTAGAATCGATCCAAGTTTCTTTGGATTAAGAAATAGTGATTTAACTGCTGAGTATTATACAATTGAAACTACTGGAGCATATGATTATACGGTTCATCCAAATTATTTACCAATTGAGAATAATACAATTACAATTAAATCAGCAAATGCTTTACCAGATATGCCTGCAGATCCTACTGATTCAATTGATTTTATAGCAATTTCAAATAGAGATCATGAGAGAAGAGAAGATTTAAATGACGGAACAACAGTTGGTTATAATTTTAGAGCAGCATACAATAATGATGCTAAATATGCTAAAAAAATAATCTATAAAATTCATGATGCTACAACAGATGCAGTTATAGATACAATAGAATATACTGTACCTGTAACTGGTGAAATTAATTATAGTCAATTGTTCTTAAATGATGGTATTGCCTCACGTACTAGTGATAATACACTTCGTAGAGGACAACCATTCTATATATCATATACAATAGAGTTAGATACTAACTATGATGATATCGTAGATATTACATATCCGCTAGAAGGAGCACAATTAAGAAGTAGAGTAATTGCTGCTGAAAGACAAGAGCCTACAGTTACACTATATCCTTCTAAGTCTACTGCTAATAGTTATACTTGGAAATATACACGTACTGATGTTGATCATACTTTGTTAGATAATAAAGTTTATGCATATATTGATGGTGAAAAAGTAGATACAAAAACACTTAATATTACTAGAAATTATGCAGAAGTCACATTCAATAATATTAGAGCAGGTTTATTTGCAATCTATGGAGACTTCAATCTTATAAATACAAATGATCCTTCAGAATATTCATTTGTAAGTCAATATTATGAAGGTGTTAATACAAATGTTGATTTTGGTAATGTTACACTTAGTAAAAGTGATAACAGAGTAATATTTAGTTTCTTAAATTATGATGAAGAATTATTCGCTAAAGTAAGTAATATTAAAATTGACTTTACGTCTGGTGATCAAACAATTACTGTAAATAGTCCTTCTACAAATGCTGGTATGATTACAGTTAGTTATTCGACTTTAGAGCCATTAATGGGTAAGACGATTACTCCTACGATTACAATATATTATGATACTGGTATTTATGGTTTTGATAATAGTGGTGACGCCTTTGCTATTCAACAGGTTAGAAATACTTTAAATGACCGTTATTACTATTATTATGAAAATGGAAGTATGAAGAGCTCACTAACAGCAGCTGGTAGTTATCTGACTTATAATGTTAATTTTGATCGAAAAAAAATAACATTTACGAACAAGTTTGATAACAGTACTTATGAATCAAGTTTCTTTATAAATCATTTTGGTATAAATTTTGATTCTAATTATATTTCTCCAAAGAAATTAAATACTAAAACTGCTAGTATCGTAGATGCACCTACATTTAGCTTTGATGAAATAATTCCGGGTATAAGTTTAATTGATACTACTGGTAAAAGTACTATTAGTCCTTTGATTGACTCAGTAAACTTTAAAATAACTCCTTATGTTGGAGATGATCAATTACAGGATAATAAAGTTTATATTGAAGTTTATAAAACTTTAAATGAAAGTGGTTCAGAAGCTGAATTGATTGGTACTTCTCAATATAATATTAGTGCATTGTCAGATTATTTAAAAATAGAAGGTTTATTACCTCAAACAAATTATTACTTTATGGTTTATGGAAATGTCAAAAATGCTAATGGTACTTATGAGAAAAAGTATTTATATGACGTTGATCAACAAAAGAATTCCGTTCACTATTATTTTAAAACTATTGGTAATGTAGGTATTAGTAATGCTGTTGTTAAATATTCAGCATCTAAATATGATAAGAGATATTTCTATTTAACATATCGATTAGAAGAAACAATTGGATATACTTATATAAAATATAATGTATATAAAATTCTTGATAATACTGAAGAAGAGTTAATGGATCAAGTTGTTTCAACTAATGCTACATTATTTAATACTAATATGAATGCATATTTAATGATTCCAAATACATCAGGAGTAGTTACTTCTAATAGATATCGTATTGAGATTCAACCAGTTTTAACTACTACTGTAAATGGTGAACAGACTGATATCTTGCTTGAAAGTGCAAGTACATACTTTACTTTTAACAACTTGTACAAACCACACTTTGTTATCAGTAAAGCTGCATCTAATGATTCATTGTTCTTACGTGTAAATGTTAAAGATTATCACAAATCAATTGATCGTGGTAAATATACAATTCAAATGTTAGATGCACAAGGTAATGATGTTACTCCTAATCAATATAAGAATCAAGAGTATGATATTACTACTGTTAATCAAGCATTTAATATAACTAACTTTAATTTAAATGTACGTTATCAATTAGTAATACATTACAATTGTGATATATATAACGATTCGAGTAGAATTACTACCGAAAGGTACAATTATACCTTTGTAGCAGTACCAATAAGCGATGTTGTCCTTGGAGATGTTTATGCTGATACTGCTATGAATGATAATACAAAAGTTAATATAAGATTCTTCGGAAGTTATCAATTAACAAAAATTAAAAATATCAGATATTCAATATATAATGAAAGTGGTTATTCAGTTGATAACCAAGCACCATTTGTACCTTCATTAATACAAGCAGGTGATACATCATATTATGAATATCAATTACCTACATCAATTAATACTGAAGGAATATATTATATTTCAATGCAGTTTGTTGATGCAGATGGAAAAACTCTTGCTGAAGAGACTGTAGAATATCGATTGTTCTAATTTAGAAAGGAGATGCGCTATGAATATAAAGAAAATAAAAGTAAATAATGTTTCAGTATTTATATTCTTTGCTATAATTATTTGTTCTATCGTTGGTTTGTTTGCGTTCTTTATGTTTAGATTTAATCAAATTGATGATAATAAATATCCTCTTAAACTTGGAAGTAGCTTTTATAATGATGATTATAATTACTTAAAAGTTGAAAGAGAGTCATATTTAGCTCAAAAATTTGATGGTAACTACTATTGGTATCAAAAAGAAAACGATAAGACAATTAAAGAAAATGTTGGAGCTCATCCAGTTATATATAATAAAAGTGATTATAAAGTATACTTATATGGATCATCATATCAAGTAATGTCTACTGGAGAGATTAAAACATTAAATGGACTTACAGAGATAGCAAAAACATCTCCTACTAAGTTTTACAAGTTAAAAGATAGAAAATATTTAATGGTAGATAGTAAATTAAGAACAGATAATAAAGCTGTTAATACATCTGGATATTTAATTATTGAACTTGATAAACAAGGAAATGCAACTTTTGCTAATAATGAAATTAATATTAAAACTGTTAAACCATTAATTTTAAAAGGTACTACAATGAATTTTGATATTGCAAATGAAAAATTATTATATGGTAAGAAATCTATTAATTTAAAAAATATCATTGGTAGTACAAATGCTTATAAAGAAGCTGAAAAAGAGAAAGATGATGACAAGAAGGATAAAGACAAAGAAAAAGATTCAGATTCTTCAAGTACATCTGAAAGTTCAGCTTCTGAAACATTTAATCTTTCTACTGACACATATTATGATGACTACATGAAACAAGTAATACATAGTGTTAACAATTTAACAAAATCAGTTACTGATGTTAATGCTAAAACTGATACAAGTGTTAAGAAAGGTGAAATTTACTATGATTTTAGTAAATATATAGCCTTAAAAAGCGTTAATTCATCAGCTTCTACAGCTATTGTTAATTATGCCGTTGTTGACTCTAATAACGAATATCAATACGTATTTGTAAAACTTGAAGATAGTTCGGGATTCTCTAATAAATATTATTTGAATAAAAATGAAAGTACATATATTATTAGAAACTTAACTATCGATCACAATTATGTTTTGACTTTCGGATATAAATTAGTAGCTGAAAATGATGAAGTTGTTGAAGATATTGTTAACATCAAGACAAAAGCTCCTGCATGTAATATATCTGTTTCAAAGGTTGCAAGAACAAGTCTAAATTATAAAGTAAAAATTGATTCTGAGTACAAATTTGATTCAGGTGTAATAAGTTTATATGTAGATGGTGTTTTGTCTTCACAACAAGCTGTTGATATGACACAAGCTGCAAGTAATAATGGATTTAATAGTACATTAGGTTTCCCAAGTTTAGGTATACTTAATACTTTAAAACTAGAAAGTTTAATGTACGGTGGTAATCCAATAACAATTGATTGTAGTTATCGATTTGGTAGTTAAAAAGGAGGAATGTTATGGAAACTGTTTATGCTGCAACGCTTTATGCGATTGGAATTATGCTAGGAATGGCATTTTTGGGATTAGGAATCGGAATAGGTATTATGGCTTCACGTGTTGCTGAAGCTGTTGGTCGAAATCCTGAGACTAAAGGTGTAGTTGTTAATTCAGTTATGACAATTTTAATATCTACATCTATATTCTTATTATTCTTATTCTTATTTGTTTTCTTCTTATTATTCTTTAACCCGTTAATTCCATAGTTTATGACTTTAACAATTGCAATAGTTCTACTTGTGTTGGTATTATTGGTACTTATTATCTTCTTTATATTAAAAAGAGAAGTAATAGATATCAATAATAAGTGTAAAGTTTATTTCACACGTAAGGCTCAAGAGTATACTGATCAAATTGGTCGTAATGAAGAGAATAATCAAGAGTCTTCAAATGTTGAAAAAGAGAATATAGTTAAGGATAATGAGATTGAAAATAATGGGGCATCGGTTATCTATTTAGAGAAAAAAGCTAATTATGAAATTGACGACTTGTTACAAATGATGAAAGAAATAGATGAAAAGTTTAATCTAGATAATGAAAAACTTATTAGAATTTTCATAAGAGATTTCTTTCAATTAGATGAAGAACAGGTTGATAAATATAATGCTTTGAAACAAATGAAAGAATATATTGATGATATTGGAATATATCAAATAATTACTTGTAATGATGATAAATATCTAGAAAAGATTACAAAAGATTTAAGACTTATTGATGAAGATGCTTTTAGTGAGTATATTTCTATACAGGGATCATTTCAAGTAGAAGAGTTTTATAATTATTTGAATTATGAAATAGGAAGATGTGATCCTACAATATATGTATATGTAGGAGAAAAAGGTTTAAATTATAATAATTTAAATGAACATATAGAGACTATTTATTCAAAAGATGTTTATAAAGGATTAAAAATAGTCTATTTAAATAAATTATACGATTTTAGTTTAAGTTAATTATCATAAAGAAAGGGGTTTTGCTATGATCAATGAAACTAGTGAACCAGTAATGCTGGATTCAGGGACAGATAGTAATGCTACAAATCAAGAATCAATGGCTAATGATACTAGTATTAATCCAAAACTAGTAGAAGAACCAGTTTTAGAAGACTCTATGCCAGAACTTGAGGAAGAACCAGTTTTAGAATCTGCAACAGAAGAACTTTCTAAAGTGGAGCCAGTTCTTGAAGAAACAGCAGAAGAACCAGTTCTAGAGTCTGCAACAGAAGAACTTTCAAAAGTGGAACCAGTTCTTGAAGAAACTACTTCAAAAGCAGCAGAAGAACCAGTTTTAGAAAATACAACACCTGAAATTGCACAAGTAGCACCAATTCCAGAAGTACCAAATCCAGTGCAAACAGATACAACTCCTAGTAGTAATAGTACTGATATAGGGACTATTGCGCCTCTAAGTACAGAGGGTACACCAAAACCAGTTTTAAGTGAAATTATGGCTGTAAAACCTATAGAAATTTCAAATAGCAAACCTTCTAAAGGTGAGCAATATGTTAATAGATTAGTAGAATCTAAATTAGATTCTATTAGTAGACACGAAAATATCTATGGTACAGGAAAAGTTGTTTCTATTAAAGATTTTATTATTGAAGTTGTTGGATTAGAATCTGTTGCTTTTAATGAAAAAGTAAAGATTGAGAATAAAGGCGTTGGTTATGTTGTACAAATGAAACCAAATCGTGTTAGTATTGCTATACTTAGTGCTACTGACAAGATTAATATTGGTGATAGTGTATACCAGACAAACGAATTGCTCGAAGGTGATTTTTCATTCGAGTCTTTTGGACGTGTAATTGATATTTTCGGAAATGATAAATTAACTAATAAAAAGTTTTCTAATACAATAAAAATACCTATTGAATTAGAAACTGTACCAATTATGGATCGTAATGAAGTTTCAAGACCTTTACAAACAGGTATCATGGGAATTGACTTATTATATCCGATTGGTAAAGGACAAAGACAATTAATAATAGGTGATAAGAAAACAGGAAAAACTCAAATCTGTCTTGATGCAATTGCTAATCAAGCAGGAAAAGATGTTATTTGTATTTATGTTGCTATAGGAAAAACAAAGAAAGAAGTAAAAGAAATATATTATGATTTATTAAGAAAAAAGGCTAATACTTATACAATAATTATTACAGCATTCTATGATGATATGCCTTCTATATTAACTCTTACTCCTTATTTTGCTTTATCTGTAGCTGAATACTATATGAAACAAAAATATGATGTATTGGTTGTTTTAGATGATTTAAAGAAACATGCTGATGCATATCGTCAAATAAGTTTGATTTCTGGAAAAGCTCCAGGTAGAGATGCTTACCCAGCTGATATTTTCTATTTCCATTCAAGATTACTTGAAAAAGGATGTCAGCATATTAATGGAGGAAGTATTACAATTTTACCAGTTATTGAAACTAAGAGTGGTGATATTACTGACTATATTTCTACTAACGTTATTTCTATTACAGATGGTCAAATCGTTCTATCAAGAGATAGTTTCTTAAAAGGTGAAAAACCAGCTATTAATTATGGATTATCAGTATCCAGATTAGGTGGAGCAGTTCAAGAAAAAGAAATGCGTGAAGTTGGTGCTAATGTACGTCGTTCTTTACTTTCTTATTTGGAAACTAGAGATGTATATGAATTAGCAAACGAAGATGAAATGAGCAAAGAATTACAAGAAAAGTTGTTCCAAGGAGCAAATATCTTAAAATCTTTAATTCAATATAAATATAGTCCTTTAACAAAAGAGGAAATGATTCAAAAAATCCAAAATTTACCTCAGTTTGTAGCAAAACAAGAAACACAAGCTGCAGTACAACAAACTGAACAAGCTCAAGATCAAAATGCGCAACAACCAGAAAACACTGAGGAAAAGAAAGCCTAGAAATAGTAGGTGAATTTATGGCAAATATAAAAAATATTGTAAAAGTTATGAATTTCCACTCTTTAGTTAGAGTTGATAAAGCAAAAAGAGAAGCAAAAAAATACTTTGGTGTAGAAGATGAATTATGTAAAATGCTTTATCAAATAATAAACAATACTAATTTAAAACTTGATAAAAAAATCTTAGTTGAGAATGAAAATGGTATTGTCTTAAACGTATATATTGGTAATGACCTAGGTTTCTGTGGTGACTTTAATTACCAATTACAACGTGAAATAAGAAAAGATAATTATTCATATAAAATAATAATAGGTAAAAAAATATTTAAATATGATGAAGATGAAAAAGTTTTACTTCAAATTAGAAAAACTAATTTCTTTGACGAATACTATAAAATTGAAAATATAATTTCAAAATATATTAGTGAGAAAAAAATAAAATCAATCAATGTCTATTATAATCATTACTATAATGTTAATGATATAAGATTTGAAAGTAGAAAGCTATTTCCTCTTGATATCGGGATATACGATGACGTTGATTTAGATGTTGACTTTGTTATTGAAACAGATGTCAATCAATTAATAAGTGACATTTTATCATTAACACTTTGTTATCAAATAAAGATTTATGAGAGTAACAGTTATGCAAGTGAAAATGTCATGAGAGAAAAAATTACAAGTGAATCAATCGATAAAATTGATAAATTAGAAGAAGAAAAGAACTTAGAGGAAAATAAGAAAAGAAAAGAAGAGAATTTAAAGAAACAGATTAATAATTTCAAAAATACAATGAGGTGATAATATGGCTAATAAAATAGTGGCTATTTCTGATATTAACGTTCAGATTTATTCTGACTTACCACAACAACTAAAAGTTGGAGACCTTTTAATGGCCCATACTGAAGAAAAAGACTATAAATTTGAAATAGTTGAGATCAACAATAACAGTATTACCACTATACCATTATCTTCAATTATAGGGTTAAAAAGAAGTGTTGAAGTTTACAAAATGAGTGATGGTTTAACTATTGAATACTCAGATCAAATATTAGGTAAAGTATTCAATTCATATGGTGAATTAATTGATGGAAATACAATTGCTCAACCTAGCCAGAAAAGCATCTATAATAATGATATAAATTTGGAAAACATTAATGTTGACTATACAATTTTACCAACTGGAATAAAAGTATTAGATTTCTTCGCACCTATCTCAAAAGGTTTCAAAATGGGACTTCTTGGTGGTGCTGGAGTTGGTAAAACAGTTGTAATTAAAGAGTTAATAAACAACTTATATAAATCACACAGTTCAAATGCAATCTTTGTTGGAGTAGGTGAAAGATCTCGTGAAGGTAAAGAATTATATGATGAAATGAAGAGTGCAGATCTATTAGATAAAATATCTATTGTTTTTGGACAAATGGGTGATAATCCAGTTTCACGTAGTAAAGCTGTATATTCTGGCTTAACATTAGCTGAATATTTACGTGATTCTAAGAAACAAGACGTATTACTATTCATTGATAATATTTATCGTTTTGTTCAAGCAAAGAGTGAAATTTCTTCAGAATTAAAGAGAATTCCCGTAGAAAACGGATATCCTACAACTATGGCTAGTGATGTTAGTGAAGTTGAAGAAAGAATTAATTCTGTAGAAGGTGGTTCAATTACATCTTTCCAAGCTGTATATGTTCCTGCAGATGATTTAACGGATGAAGCAGTTCAAACTATTTCAGGACACTTAGATGGTCAAATAGTGTTAGATCGTAAAGTTGCTGAAAAAGGATTATATCCAGCAATAAATATTTTCCAAACTTCTTCAAAAATGATTGATATTGAACGTATAGGAGAAAAACATTATAATTTAGTTCAACAAGTTTTATTCTATCTACATCGTTATGAAGAATTAGAAGAAATTATCGCAATATTAGGTATTGACGAGTTAAGTCAAGATGATAAAATGATTTTCTATCGTTCTAGAAAACTTAGAAACTATTTTACTCAACCAATGTTTGTTGCTGAAAATTATACTAATATTCCAGGAAAGTTTGTTAATCTAGCCGATATATTAGTAGATGTAGAAAACATATTAAATGGACATTATGATAATGTAGATGAATCTAAATTTCTATATATTGGTTCAATAAAGGAATTAGGAATATGATAGTTAGAATTTTTACATTAAAAAATGGTTTAGAAGTTTTAGAGAATGTTGTCGCAATACGTATTAAAAGTAAAGAATATAATTTGCTTATTTTAAAAGATTATGTATCTCTTCTTGGAGAAATAGAAGGTGAATTGGAAATAGAATTGGAAAATGAAGTAAAGAAATTTGAAAATATTAAAGCGAGTTTTATGAATGATAATAATTGCTTTAGTATTATCTTTGATGAGGATATCGATGATTGATTATTTCTTTAATATTGAAAGTTGTCTTCTATATCTCATTTTATTTCCAGCTTATTTACTTTTATTATTTATAATATTTAAAATAGGTAAAAGAAAAATAGAGAAAAATAAAATAGCATTTTATGGAATGTTTATGGGACTTAGTAATAGATATATACTTGCCTTAGCATTCCTATTATTCTATTACTATATTATAGTTGTTTCAATCTTTATTAATTCACTTTCATATATAAATCTTATTTTACTTTTTGTACCAATAATTTGTTTTCATATCATTAGTTTATCATTTGGAAGATTACTTATTGATATTATTCAAACAGGCTTAATATTTTTATTATTATATTCAAAAACAATATTATATGAATATATAATCAATGTCGGTAATTTTTGGTATGTAATGGTATTATTTGTAAGTTTATGTATGTTTTTATTCTTATATGCAACGTTCATCTTAATTAAACGTTTAGGCTTTATAGTATCACATAGTAAATATATTAAAGCTGCTAATTAATAAAGATATAATAGAAGATATTATTAATAGTATCTTCTTTTTTACTATTAAGAATCTTGTTATATAAAGACTATTATGATAAAATCAATATAATGAAAGTTGTGATATTATGATATTAATGGATTGTAATAATGCAGTATTAGGTAATATTTTATATATGACTAAAAATATATTAAATATTATTTGGCTTGTAGGACCTTTACTTGCTATTATCAGTTTAACAATTAATTTTATTACGTTACTAAAAGATCCTGAAGACAAAAAAGCACCTAAAAAAATAAAAAATAGTGTTATTGCACTAGTTGTTTTATTTATGATTCCTGCTATTGTTAATGTTGTACTAGGATTAATGGGTGATAGTACTGAATTTAGTGCTTGTTGGACTCAAGATATTAGTAAGCCTGATACAAATGCAGAATACATTGATCCATATTCGGGTGAAAGAAAATCTGTTGTTTCTGATCCAAGTGGATATGCTCCAGGAAATAAGAAAAAAAATAGTGATACTAGTAATATAACAGATATGGAGGTTACAGCCTGCGGTAGTCTACAATATTGTAATAAGTTTTTGACTATTATGTATAACAATTCTAAGCGTTTAAATGAAGCAATTATTAAAAATAATGCGCCTGTAACATATAATTATGGTAAATCAAAAAAATCTTGGGCTGAAGCAATAAAGACTGCTGAAAAAGGCCAATTAGTAGCTACAACATGTGTAGTCCCAACTATATGGGGAGTTTCAGAAACAATAGGTAAGCATACTGTTTTAAATTCAGTTGGTGCTGGTGGTTTTGAAGGATATAAGGGTAAAATTACTAGTTATACAAAACAATATAAGTTTGATTGTACTAAAAGTGTTAAAAAAGCTATTCAAGAAGGTATGATAATTCCCGGAGATATAATAGGATCTAAAGCTCATGCTTTCTCAGTTTATAGTGTAGATCAAAAGAAAGGTAGTGCAAGAGTTTTTGATGGAGGTCATAGATATACTAATGCTTGTCAGAGAAATGGAAATTGTTCTCCAATGTTATTTTACTCAGCAGGGGCAAACGCAAGTATGAAAGTATGTCAAATTATAAGGTGGGTAAAATAATGAAAAATAAAGAGAAGATTATTCCAATAATTGTATTTTTAATGACTTTTATTGTTTTTATAATTACATTTCTAATTATTAATAAATCAAATAAAATAGAATACTCATGTTATGATTATGAAAATGATAAAACTTATACATTTAAAACAGAAGAAGAAATGCATCAAGTATGTGATAATTTAAATGTAGAAGAAGATCAATTACTCGAATCATATCCAATCTATAATGATTTGATAAATACTGACGATTCCAGCTTTGCATTTTATCCATATATTAATAGTGATAAAAAGTTATCAATTGTCATTGCTATTTCTGATTGTGATAATCCTACTTCTGCGAAAGAAAAAGCAGAAAAGTGGTTTAGTAATCACTCTTATAATATTAATGATTATAATATTGAATATGAATATCCATGTGATATTGAATAATAAAGAAGAACTTTGGTTCTTTTTTATTGTGCCAAATATTTATACATGATATAATTCGGACAAAGGAGTTATATTTATGGAAAGTGTTTTAAAAACAAATGGTATTATCAAAAAATACTCTGGCAATACTGTATTAAACGGTATTAGTATGAACATCCATAAGGGAGACATCTATGGTTTTATTGGAAAAAATGGTGCTGGTAAAACCACTTTAATGAGAGTTGTACTATCTCTAACACCAAAGAATGCAGGAGAAGTTAGTTTTTTTGATAATAAAAAAATTGAAGAAGTGGGATTAAAAGTTGGATCATTAATAGAATCTCCAGGATTGTATAAAAATGCTTCTGCATATGAAAATTTAAAGAGATTTTCTATTATTTATGGAGCCGATGATTCGAAAATCAATGAAATATTAAAATTAGTGGGTTTATCTAACACAGGAAAGAGAAAAGCAAAAGATTTCTCATTAGGAATGAAACAAAGATTAGGTATAGCAATAGCTCTACTTGGAGATCCTGAATTTTTACTATTAGATGAACCAATTAATGGACTAGATCCAGAAGGAATTAAAGAAATTAGAGATGTTATTTTAAAATTAAATAAAGAAAAGAATATTACTTTCTTAATTTCATCACACTTATTAGACGAATTATCTAAGATAGCAACTAGATTTGGGATTATAAATAATGGAGTATTAATAGAAGAAATAGAAGCAAAAGAATTAAAAAATAAATGTAAAAACAAATTAATTATTGAATGTGATAATACTAGTAAAGCTAAAGATATTTTGAGTAAGCTAGTTAAAAAAGAAGATATAGTAATTAACAATAACAATATTGAGATACATTCTCATTTGGAAAAATCAGCAGATTACAACAAAAAACTAGTAGATGCAGGTATTTCAGTAACAGCTTTATATACAAGTTTCGATAGTCTAGAAGAATACTTTATGAAAAGGATAGGTGGTTAAGATGAATAGATTAATTAAATTACAAATTAGAAATCTTCTTCGTAACAAACTATTCTATGTATGTTTGGCATTAACATTGATAACACCTATAGCTAATTTGTTCTTTGCCAAAACAGATCCAGTTATGGTTTCATTTATTGGTTTTATAAAAGGAGAATTAGGACTAATAAGTACTATTTTTATCGCGATATTTTGCTGTTATGATTATAATGAGGGAACTACTAAAAATATTATTGCTAGAGGATATACAAAAGCACAATTGTTCTTTTCAAAATATATTGTTTCACTAATTGGTTTGTTCGCAATGTATTTAATTGTTTTCATTGTAACTTTCGTGCTGTTTATAAAGAATGGTATGGGTTATGAAAGTAATATGCTATATATCATTATAAACAGTATGTTCAAAATTTTTGCTGAATCAGCATTCTTTGTAACTTTAGCTTTCTTATTAGAAAAAAATACTTCTGCAATTATCGCTTGTTTATTTGTTCCAAATATTTTCCCACTATTGTTAAGTTTAGTTAAAACAAAATTAAATATAGATTTAGCAAAATATTGGTTAGATAATATTTCAGATAAATTTAGTGCTAATCCAACATTGGGGAATTTGAACTGGACTATATTGTTCTATTCCTTATATGTCATAGTATTCTTATTTATAGGAACAAGAATTCTTAAAAGAAAAGAAATTAAATAAACAGTCGTTAGACTGTTTTTCTTGTGCTATAATTATTATTGTAATGATGATAGGAGGATTTATGAAAAAGGGTTTCGATAATGATAAGTATGTAAAAATACAAAGTAAAAAAATTAAAGAGCGATTTAAATTGTTTGATAAATTATATCTAGAAGTTGGAGGGAAATTATTCGATGATTCCCACGCTGCTAGAATATTACCAGGATTTAAGAATGATGTAAAAATCAGTATGTTTAAAGAACTTAAAAATGATTTAGAAATTATTTTTTGTATAAATGCTGGTGATATAGAAAAGAATAAGACTCGAGGAGAATATGGAATTACATATGATCAAGAAACACTGTCACTAATAAACAAATCAAAAAAGATGGGTTTTTCCGTAAATAGTGTTGTAATTACTCTTTATAAAAATCAAGTTAGTGTAGATAAATTTATTAATAAATTAAATAGAAATGGTATTAAAACATATATTCATACAGCAACCAAAGGATATCCAACTGATGTAAATATGATTGTTAGTGAAGAAGGCTATGGGGCTAATCCTTATATAGAAACTACAAAACCATTGATATTAGTGAATGCTCCAGGACCAGGATCTGGGAAGTTAGCTACTTGTCTTTCACAAATCTATCATGAAAATAAAAGAGGTGTTAATGCTGGATATGCTAAATTTGAAACTTTTCCAGTATGGAATCTTCCATTAAAGCATCCAGTTAATTTAGCATATGAAGCAGCAACCGCTGATTTAAAAGATGTAAATATGATTGATCCATTTCATTTAGAAAAATATGGAGAACAAGCAGTTAATTATAACAGAGATATAGAAACATTTCCTATTCTAAAGAGTATTTTAAGTAGAGTTTCAAATAAAGATATTTACTATTCTCCTACAGACATGGGAGTTAATATGATTGGTTTCTGTATTACTGATAATGATGTAGTAGAAGAAGCTTGTAAAAAAGAAATAGTTAGAAGATATTATAATGAAATGAATAATTATAAAATGGGTTTATGTAATGAAGATACTTACAAAAAAATTAAGTTATTAATGAATGAACTAAAAATAGATGAAATGTATTTAGATGTAATAAAACCAGCATTAGATAAGAAAAAAGAAAAAGGATTACCAGTAATTGCGATAAAAGTAAATAGAAAAATAATTACTGGCAAACAAACTGAATTACTTACTCCTGCTGGAACAGTAGTTTTAAATGCTATTAAGTATTTAAGTAAAATACCAGACGATATTTATTTACTTAGTCCAAGTATCTTAGAACCAATTTTAGAGTTAAAGAAACATATGAGAACTGGTGATAGACTTAATTTAAATGAAGTACTTATAGCTTTAAGTATTTGTTCAGTTACAAATCCTCTAGCAGCTAAAGCAATATCTAGTCTTTCGAAATTAAAAGGTTGTGAAGCTCATGCTACCTATATAGTTACTGGTGCAGATAAAAGAGCTTTAAAAGATTTAAAGATTAATATTACTTGTGAAAGTGAATTTGTTGATGAATTATAGTATATTTACGTAAACAAATATAAATAAAGCACAAAAGCATTGATATAAAAACATAAAAGATATAAGATAAAAAATAGGAGGATATATATGAAAGAAAAAACTATAAAAAAATTAAGAATAACATCTTTTATTTTGACAATGGTAATGTTAGTACTATTTTCAGTAGGAACAATACTAATGGATTTAAGAGACATGAAGAAGGATGCAACAGGTTTAGTACAATATCGTACATCTGGAGGGGTAGCAGAATTAAAGAAATTTGAAATTACTACTCCAACAATAAAAGAAGGAGAAAAACTAAAAATTGATGTAGATGCAACAACAGATGAATCATTAGGTATTGAATATTATGCTTTATGGGCAAAGGATAAGTCTACTGGAGAAATTTTTTATTCATCTTTTGATGGGCCTAATCTAGGAGAAAACGCACAAACTGCAGATGGTGAAAACACTGCAACACCAGGAACATATACAGTTACAGGATTAACTGCTGCAATAATTAATGGAAATGACAGAGTGTATCATTTTATTGATGCAGAAAATTGTGATGGAGAATTTGATTGTAAAAACTCAAAATTAATTCAAGGAAAAACATTTACAATAACGCCAGCACAAGTTGTAGAATCACCATTCTATGAATATGTAATGTCATTTGAAAAACAACAAAAAAGTGTATCTATAGGTGACAGAATTGAATGTAGAATAAGTAGAGTTGATAAAAATGACGAAATAAACATGGTACGTAGAGACTTAAAAACAATGATGTTATCATTTACTAATAAAGATGATGGTAACGTTGTAAATATGTATGTTAAATCACTTGTTGGATCACCATATATTATTATTCCATCAACAGCTACTCCAGGAGAATATAATTTGGATTATGCATATTTAACATTTACTGATGGAACATCAGAGAGATATAAAAATACACCTACAAAGACTTTCTCTTACGAGACAAAATTTACTGTAGCAGAAAAAGAGTTTGATACTTCTAAATACGTATTTGCTAATGAGTTATATGATAGTATTAAAAATGACTTAACTAAATTAGATGATGATGCAATTATTACTATTGATGCTAATAAAATGCCATTAATTAGAGAAGAAGTATTTAAAAATATAAAAGGAACTAAACGTACTTTAATTATTGATTATGATGCAAGTGAATGGGTATTTAGTGGAACTGATATTAAAAATCCTAAAACAATTGATGTAAGTACTTTAGTATCAAAATTAGAAAATAGTAATGAATACTATGATAATTTCTTAAAAACAAATGTTACTAGTCCATCTGCAATGTTAAAGTTCTCTAATAATGGGGAATTACCAGGAAAAGTATTAATTAAGATAGATAGTAATAGTATTGATGAATACTTAAAGAATCCAGATAAAGCATATGTATATTATTATAAAGAAGATAGTGATCAATTAATGAAAGTAGCAATGGAAATACAAAAGAATAATGGATTCTATGAGTTCTATATTAATCATAATTCAAAATACATCATTTCTTCTAAAGAGGTTAAGTCTGATGTGGTTTCAGATAATCTAGATATGTTAGCATTAAATGGGCAAATACAACAAAGCGCACAATTACCAATGCTATATATACTTGCAACAGCTTGTGGTGTTCTATCAATGTTGTTACTAATAGTTATCTTAGTTAAAGGTAAAAAACAAACTACTCAAGCGTAAGAAAGTTAAGTATTTAACTTTCTTTTTTTTAGTTATGTATCATATTAGAAAAAAATTATGTTATAATTTTTTTAGAAAGGAGAATATATGAATAAAAAAGGTTTATTATTAATTATTGTATTATTTGTAACGTTGCTTTTCATTGCCGGTTGTGAAACTCTAAGTTTAAACACAAAATATGATTATTTAGTACTTGTAAATAAATATTCAAAATTACCAAATGATTGGGAACCAAATGTAAGACTAGTAACTACTAAAAATGCCTGGAAAGAAGACATACAAGTAGAGGAAAAAGCTTATGAAAAATATAAAGAATTAAAAGAAGCTTTAAAAGAAGAAGGAGTTACTATCGAATTAGATAGTGCTTATCGTTCAGTAGAAGAACAACAGAATTTATGGGATGAGTGGTCTAAAGATCCAGAAAAAGGTATTGAATATGTTAAAAAATATGTAGCAGTACCAGGATATTCAGAACATCATACTGGTCTTGCGATTGATATTTGCCTAAAGAAAGATGGAAAATTAGTCTATGACAATGATGATATGATTGCTGATAGAGAAACATTTGCAAAAATTCATAAAAAACTAGCTGATTATGGTTTTATTTTAAGATATTTAGAAGGTAGAGATGAAATTACTGGATATGCATATGAACCATGGCATTTAAGATATATAGATAATGTAGAAATAGCTAAAGAAATTATGAAAAAAGATATTACATTTGAAGAGTATTTAGATTCAATTAAAGATGTTAAAGGTACTGAATCAGCTGCTAAATATCAAATTATGAAATATATGAAAAGCTATTTAGAAGAGAGTTATGGTGATAAGATAACAGATTCAAGATATAATGTGACAAAAGTATATACTGTTGAAGAAGAAAAAAAAGATCCAACACTAAAAAATATTAAATTCGGTGAAAAGGATATAGCATTTACAATAGAATATGACTTAAAACCAGCAAAAGAAGAACTTGTAAATGATATTGCTGCTACTGCTGGAGTATATGATAGTGATACTGGATGGATTAAAAACTACTCTGGTGTAGGTGTTTTAAGATATGATAAGAAAAAGAAAAACTATTATATCGATAACTTTGGAACATCTTTTTAAAAAAGAAATAAGAACGGAAGTAATATTTCCGTTTTTTATGTTATAATAAATATGGTGAGATAGATGAAACTAAGTGATGATCAAAAACTGTTTGAAGAATCTTTACTAGAATTAAATGTAAAACGTAAGACGATTATTAAAGTATTAATGTATTTAAAAAGACATAAAATAGATTATAAAGAATATTTACAGGAAGTTAGAAAGAATAATCCAAAGGAATTAACTAGTGGAAGATTATTTGATATAGCTATATCAATATATGAAGGTAATTTATACGAAAGAGAAGGTAATGAATTATCATTAAAGATGTATGAGAATGAACTTAAAATAAGAGAAAAATATCATGATATTGAGGATAAAAGAGAAGAATCAAAAGAATTAGATAAAAATAAAGAATGGTACTTAAGTCAAATAAAAAAATTAAAAGAGAAATATCATAGAGAGTGAGATTAATATGAATAAATATATGGAAATAGCTAATAATTTAGCTAAAGATAATTTAAATACAAAAGTAGGAGGACCATTTGGAGCTTGTGTAGTTAAAAATGGTGAGATTATTGGTAAAGGGTCTAATCATGTGTTAAGTAATAATGATCCAACTGCTCATGCAGAAATAATGGCTATTAGAGATGCTTGTAATTATTTAAATAGTTATGACTTAAGTGATTGTGAACTATATACTAGTTGTTATCCATGTCCAATGTGTTTAAGTGCTATTATTTGGGCTAATATTAAGACTGTATATTATGGTAATACTAAAGAAGATGCAGAAAATATTGGTTTTAGAGATGACTTTATTTATGAATTTATAAAAAATATAGATAATAATAGAGATACTTTAGAATTAAATAAAATTGATCATGATGAAACTATTAAAGTATTTGAAGAATATTCAAAAGACAGTAGTCATCAAATATATTAGTAAATATGAGGTGAATTATGAAAAGAAATGACTTATTAAAAATAACAATTATTTGTATATTAATATCAATTATTTACACAATTTTAGTAAAATATATGGATGTTGCTGCTATTGGTCCTGAACAAAGTAAAGTTGGTTTTGCTGGTATGAATAGTTATTTTAGAGATTTAATTGGTTATAATAAAATATGGTATACAATTACTAAGTATCTAGGAATATTACCTTTTCTATTAGTTGCATACTTTGGATTAATTGGTTTAAAGCAATTATATGATAGAAGAAGTTTACTTCAAGTAGATAAAAGAATTCTTTTATTAGGTGTATTTTATGTACTATTAGGATTAGTATATATATTCTTTGAAAAAGTAATTATTAATTACCGTCCTTTTTTACAGGATGGAGTATTAGAAGCATCTTATCCATCTTCCCATACTATGTTAGCTATTTGTATATGTTCTACTGCAATATATGTAGGAAAATTCTACATAAAAAACAAAAGATTTTTAAAAATATTTAATGCTTGTAATATTGCATTAATGATTATATTAGTATTAGGTAGATTAGTATCAGGTGTACATTGGTTTAGTGATATCCTAGGAGGTATTATTATTTCTACAACTCTAGTATTTATCTACTTAACCGCAATTAATTATTGGGAACATGATAAAAAGAGAATCTAGTATTCTCTTTGTTATTTTGTTATAATATAGGTAGGAGGAATAATATGAAATCTAAAGTATATTTTTGTAAAGATGTATCACCTGAAAAATTAGTAGAGATGTATAAATTATTAGGAAAAGAACTTACAGGTAAAGTAGCAGTAAAAGTTCATTCAGGTGAAGAAGGAAATCAAAATTATTTAAAACCAGAATTTATGAAACCTATGATTGAATATGTTAAAGGAACAGTTGTAGAATGTAATACAGCATATGATGGAGAAAGAAATACTACTGAAAAACATTTAAAGACTATTGAGAATCATGGATGGAGTAAAATGTTTGATTTTGACCTAATGGATGCAGAAGGGCCTGATAAAGTTTTACCTATTAAAAATGGTACTCATTTACATGAAGATTATGTTGGAAAAAATATAGAAAACTATGATTCAGTACTAGTATTATCACACTTTAAAGGTCATCCTATGGGTGGATATGGTGGAGCTTTAAAACAATTATCAATTGGTTTTGCTTCTAGTGAAGGAAAAAGTTGGATTCATTCAGCTGGAACTAATAAAGATCAATATACAGTATGGAATAAACTACCAGAACAAGATCATTTCTTAGAGAGTATGGCAGAAGCTGCATCAGCAGTAGTAGATTATTTCAAAGGTAACATGGTTTTTATAAATGTAATGGCTAATATGAGTGTTGATTGTGACTGTTGTGCAGTTGCTGAAGATCCATGTATGCAAGATATGGGAGTATTAATTTCGTTAGACCCAGTTGCTATTGATCAAGCTTGTATTGATATTGTAGAAAATAGTAATGATCCAGGGAAGGCTCATTTTATGGAAAGGGTTAACTCACGTCATGGTATTCATACAATAGAAAAAGCTGAAGAATTAGGAGTAGGTTCAAGAGATTATGAACTTATAGAAGTATAAATAAGAAGAAGGTAGTAATACTTTCTTTTTTTGTGAATTTATTATATACTTAATAATAATAGGTGATGATATGTTTAATAGAAAATTCTCATCTAATATACGTTTAAGAAAAAGAATGATTACATCATTAATCATTCTTTTAGTAGTGTTTTTAAGTGCTGGTTATGCAGCATTTACTACCAATCTAGGAATAAATGGAACACTTAATGTATCTAAATATAAAGAAAAAATATATTGGGCTCTACAAGATAATGATAATGATAGCACAAATGAAACTTTAGTTTTATCGAGTGAAGAAGTAAATGGAATAGAACAGGGAAATTTTACTGCTGATACTATTTTTAGTAGTAGTTCTCGAGTACCGTGGACAGCAACATCTGCTTATTCTTCTATCAGTAACAAAAGCTATAATGTGACAACAGTAACTGTAGAAAAAGAAATAAGCCCTGCATCAACAGCCTATTGGTTTACGGGGGTTGGTTATAATGCAACATCGTTTACTGCTGGTTTACAAAATATTAATACTTCGCAAGTAACTGACATGAGTGATATGTTTAATAGTACAGGACGTAACGCAACAACATGGAATATAGGAGGTTTAAGTGGTTGGGATACATCTAAAGTTGCAAATATGAAAGGTATGTTTTACTCTGCTGGATATAATTCTACAACCTTCAATTTGAATTTAAGTGAATGGAACACCTCCCAAGTAACAATTATGAGTAATATGTTTTCATATGTAGGATATAATTCCACGACATTCGATTTGAATTTAAGTGGTTGGGATACGTCAAAGGTAACAAATATGAACTCTATGTTTAACAATGCAGGAAATAGTGCCACAACATGGAATATAGGAGGTTTAAGTGGATGGAATACTTCTCAGGTGACAAACATGAGT